>JAEUTM010000192.1 GCA_016788025.1 Bacteroidia bacterium | reverse complement strand
AAGGGTCTAAAATTATATTTAGATTTACGAACTCTTTTTAAGGGCACTTTAGTTTCAGGGTAAATGAGCAAAAAAACAAGTATTCCAATTGGTACACAGGCACTTATTTTGTCTAAGGTATACTTTGGGGTGCTGGTTAAGAACCTCGAAGATCTGGACATAGAACGTTATTTTTCTGTGCTTTATTTTTTGAGGGAAAATAACGGCTGCAGCCAGCAACATATATGCAATAGCATGGCAGTTGATAAGACTATTATGGTTAAAATAATGGATTATCTCGTAAAAAATGGGTACGTGGTTCAGAAAAAGAACCCTGATGACAGGAGAGAACATTTTGTATTGCTTACTCCGAAGGGCGAAGAAAAGACCGATGATGTTGTAAAAGCGTTTAAAAAAATAGATAGAGAAATGTTCTCGGGCATTTCAAAAAATGACAAAGAAACTTTTTTAAAGACTCTTCATCAGCTAACGGACAAGCTGGGAACTATGCCGGGAAAAGAGTTATTTTTTAATTATAAGAAAACAAAAAAAACAAAACCCTCTCTGACAAAGTAAATTATTAATAAGGTTTATGTTTTTATGAAGAAAATTCCAAATTGGATTATTGTAACGGGAGTACTTGTATTACTGTTTATCTCAAAGTTTATTTTTTTTGGCAAGAAGGAGGAGCAGATGGCGCCAGGAAAAGGCAAGGCTAATATGCCTCTTTCTGTAAACTATTACGTTGCAAAGACCGAAGATCTCAGTAATGATATTTTTACCACAGGTAAAGTGGGATCCTTTAACCAGGTAGATCTTTTACCAGAGGTTAACGGTAAGGTTACTGGCATTTATTTTAAGGAAGGGGAGAGCGTTAACAAAGGTGCATTACTGGTAAAACTAAATGATGCAGACTTACAGGCACAACTCTTAAAAACAAGAAGCCAGCTGAAGTTATCTGATCAGAAGCTGGACAGACTTAAAAAACTTCTTGGGATCAACGGAGTGAGCCAGGAGGAATACGATATGCAAGATAACGAAAGCCAGTCCTTAAAAGCAGACGAGGCTTTTCTTTCCGCGCAGATAGCCAAAACATCTGTAGTCGCTCCTTTTAATGGTGTTATAGGACTTAAGAATATCAGCGAAGGATCTTATGTCTCTTCTAACACACCTATTGCCTCCGTGGTCCAACTCAAACCCTTGTTTATAGAATTTTCGATTCCTGAAAAATACAGTTCTCTGTTTAAAAAAGGCTCAACGATTAAATTTTCAAACGATAACGTTACAGATACAAAAACTTTCACTGCGTCTATCTATGCCGTAGAGCCTAAGGTTGACGAAACAACCAAAACAATCAGAGCCCGTGCACAGTACAACGGTAACGAAGAGTTTTATCCTGGTAGCTTCGTTAAAGTTTATGTAAACATGAGCGAAACAAAAAATGCGTTGATGATTCCAACTCAATGCATCATTGCAGTGCTTAAAGGGCAAAAAGTGTTTGTATCGAAAAATGGAACTGCAGTGGAAACGCCGGTTAAAATTGGTGTTCGAACGGCCACGAAGATCCAGATTATTGAAGGCTTGCAGCCAGGCGATACTGTCGTTGCCACCGGTTTAATGTCGGTAAAAAAAGACTCTAAACTCAACCTTTTAAAACCGGTTAATTAACATGGATCTCGCGTCATTAAGTGTCAGGCGTCCGGTTTTATCCATTGTGATGTCTGTAATTATTGTGCTGTTTGGCGCAATAGGATATAAATATTTGGGAATCCGTGAATATCCGTCCATAGATCCACCAGTTATTACGGTTCGTACCAGTTACACCGGTGCAAATGCAGACGTGATTCAATCACAGATCACCGAACCTCTTGAAAAAGCTATTAATGGTATTGAAGGCATTCGTTCCATTTCCGCTTCTTCTAACCAGGGGAGCAGCATCATTACCGTTGAATTTAATCTGAGCTCTAACCTTGAAGCGGCTGCTAACGACGTTAGGGATAAAGTTTCACAGGCGCTCCGCCAACTTCCCCAGGATATCGATGCGCCCCCGGTGGTATCGAAAGCTGACGCCAACTCCGATGCAATCTTATCGATGACCTTACTGAGTGATACCCGTTCATTGCTTGAGGTGAGTGACTACGCGGAGAATGTAATCGCACAGAACCTGCAGACTATCCCAGGAGTTAGCCTGGTACAGATCTGGGGTCAGCGTCGTTTTTCCATGAGAATTCGACTTTGGCCTGATCGTCTCGCTGCCTACGGTCTCACACCTTTAGATGTAAAAAATGCACTGGCAATTGAAAACGTAGATCTGCCATCCGGAAAAATTGCAGGAAACTCAACAGAATTGACTGTTAATACAATCGGTCGCCTTTCTACCGTACCTCAGTTCGAGGAAATGATTGTGAAGGAAACGGCCAGTAATATTGTCAGGTTAAAAGATGTTGCCAAAGTTGAATTAGGAGCAGAGAACGAAGAAACCATTTTAAAAGACTCGGGCGTTCCTATGGTTGGCCTTGGTATTGTTCCACAACCGGGCGCCAACTACGTCGACATTTCAAATGAATTTTACAAGCGTTATGAAGTTCTGAAAAAAGAACTCCCTTCTGATTATCATATCAACATCGCTCTTGATAACACGCGTTTTATCAAAAAATCAATCGCCGAAGTAGAGGAGACTCTTATTATAGCTTTAATACTGGTAATCCTCATTATCTTCCTGTTTTTCAGGGATTGGGTAATCGCGTTTCGCCCCCTTATCGACATTCCTGTGTCTTTGGTCGGTGCATTTTTTATCATGTACATGATGGATTATTCCATTAATGTGCTTACCCTTCTTGCCATTGTTCTTGCTACAGGTTTAGTGGTTGACGACGGAATTGTAGTGACAGAGAACATTTTCAAAAAAATTGAAAAAGGAATGAATCCCCGTGATGCTGCCATAGAAGGTACGAGGGAAATTTATTCCGCTGTAATTATTACTTCTTTAACCCTCACTGCTGTATTCATGCCGGTTATTTTCCTCGAAGGTTTTGTAGGACGTTTATTCAGGGAATTTGGGGTGGTTCTGGCGGGCGCCGTGTTAATCTCTGCATTTGTATCCCTGACTTTAACACCAATGCTTAATGCAAAACTAGTGCGGAAAGATCCTACTAAAAAAAGTAAGTTCTATGTTTGGACTGAGCCATTTTTTGAAGGACTTGATCATTGGTTTAAAAATTCCATTACCCGCTTTCTCCAGAAAAGATGGTGGGCTTTAATAATACTGGTGCTTTCGTTTGGAGCTATTTTTTATTTTGGTTCTCAACTTCAATCAGAATTGTCACCTTTAGAAGACCGTAACTGGTTGAGGATGTTAATAACCATGCCGGAGGGCAGCTCCTTTGAAAGCACAGATGCTCTGGTGGATCGCGTCTCTGGATTTGTTTCGGATTCTGTTCCTGAAAAAAATGTTTGTTTAACTGTTACTGCTCCTGGGTTCGCTGGTTCTGGCGCCGTAAACACGGGCTTTGTGCGCCTTGCGCTTTTGGAATCGGATAAACGAAAACGGTCGCAAAACGAAATTGCGAAATATCTTACAAAAAATCTTTCACGTTTTCCAGAAGGGCGTGTTTTTGTGATCCAGGAACAATCTATTTCTTCCGGTGGCGGGCCAAGAGGTACGCTGCCTGTACAATTTGTGCTTCAAACGCAAAATTTTGAAAAGCTTCGGGAAAAGCTTCCATTGTTTATGGAAGAAGCGAGTAAGAACCCGGTATTTGGCGGCCAGGTGGATGTTAACTTAAAATTCAATAAACCAGAACTTGTAATTGAAATTAACCGGGATAAGGCCAGAACTATGGGTGTTTCGATTGCAGATGTCGCTCAAACAATCCAATTGGCCCTAAGCGGGCAGAGGTTTGGTTATTACATTAAAGGCGACAGGCAATACCAGGTTTTGGGACAGGTTGAAAGAGAAGACAGAGACGATCCGAACGATTTAAAATCTCTGTATGTAAGAAACGACAAGGGAGAAATGATCCAGTTGGACAACGTTATTACCGTTGTGGAAAGAAGTAGCCCGCCTCAATTATATCATTACAATCGTTACCAGTCTGCAACCATTTCGGCAGGTTTGGCTCCAGGAAAAACAATTGGCGATGGTATTGAAGAGATGGACAAGATTGCAGCAAAGATACTGGATGATAGTTTTACAACGTCGTTAACAGGTGCTTCCCGCGATTTTGCGGAAAGTTCATCTAATATTTTGTTTGCCTTTGCACTGGCGCTCGTGTTAATTTATCTTCTTTTAGCAGCACAGTTTGAAAGTTTTGTAGAACCTTTTATTATTATGCTGACTGTGCCAATGGCATTGTCTGGCGCTGTTTTCTCGCTATGGTACTTTAATCAAACGCTCAATATCTTTAGTCAGATCGGTATGATTATGCTTATTGGCCTTGTTACAAAAAATGGAATTCTGATCATTGAATTTGCAAATCAACTTCGTGAAAGGGGATTAAAGGTTCGCGAAGCCCTTATTGAAGCCACAACAGCACGTATGCGACCTATTTTAATGACAAGCCTTGCAACCGTATTAGGTGCTTTACCAATAGCACTCGCTCTTGGTGCAGGCTCAAAAAGCCGTATGGGTATGGGAATAGTAATCATTGGCGGACTTATGTTATCAATGATCCTGACGCTGTTTGTTATTCCGGCCATTTATTCATTTCTCGTAAAAGACAAAAAAGATGAAAAGTAAAGTATCTCATATAGCAGCTTTCATCCTGCTGTCGGCGGGAATAGCAAAATCTCAGGAACTACTTACGATCGATAACGCGATAAAACTCGGCCTTGAAAAAAACTATTCGGTTCTTATCGTTAAAAACGAACAGGAAATAGCGAAAGCCCAAAATAATTTTGGCGCGGCTGGAATGTCGCCAACAGTTACTCTGAACGGGAACATCGGAAGCTCCAATCTGAATTCTCACCAGGAGTTTAATACAGGGGCCGTTCAGGACCGACCTGGCGCGGTGTCAAACAATCTCGGAGCCTCAGTCAACGCATCCTGGATCATTTTTGATGGTTTAAGAATGTTTGCAGTGAAGAAGAGACTCGAATTGAATGAAGGTCTTTCTGCTTTTGAACTGAAGCAGCAAATGGAGAACACTGTTTACGAAATTATTTCAGCCTACTATAACATCTCACGCATAGAAGGACTGATAAAGGCTGCGAAACAAAACCTGGCAATATACGAAGAACGAAAAAAAATTGCTAACCTTAAACTGCAGGTTGGATCAGACTCTAAGGTCGACCTCCTGCTTTCCCAAACCGATGAGAACCGGGCGAAAAGCACCATTATCGATCTTGAAATACAATTGCTTACTGCTAAGGTAAATCTCAACAATTTGCTGAGTCGTCCGGTAGATACGGATTTCAAAACCAGTGATTCTATACAGGTGAATTATAATCCGGCCCTGGAGGAATTGAAAAAGAGTGCCTTAGCTTCGAATTCTTCATTGCTCATAAACAAACAAAATGAATTGATTTTTTCACAAAGCGTAAAAGAAGCCAGGTCAGCCAATTTACCTTTTGTGACATTAAATGGTGCTTATCAATTTACCCGTAATACCAGCCAGGCAGGTATTGTGTTCTTAAACCGCCAAAATGGTTTGGTGGGTGGTATAAGCGTCAGTTGGTTAATATTTAACGGGAACAGAAATAACCGTCTGGTAAAAGAAAGAAGCCTTCAATACCTGAATCAACGTTATCTTACAGAACAGGACCAGTTGAAAGTTGATGGGGATGTATTTGTGAGTTACAAAACCTTCTTAATGAATAAACAGATTGTGGAGTTGGAGAGTCAAAATATGAGCGATTCAAAAACCTTGCAGGAAATCTCACTGGAACGTTACAAAATTGGTAAATCGAATTTGCTGGAGACCATCGAAACACAGAAGAATCTGGAAGACGCTCAAACCCGCTATTTTAACGCGCTGTACAACATTAAACTGGCTGAAGCAGAATTATTGAGAACTAACGGAACGCTGGTAAAATAGATCAAGCGGCAAACCGCATCTGGATCACACCTAGAAATGCTTCCTTGAAGATCTTAGTGCTCATTTTACTAACACCCAGAATACGATCGGTAAATTCAATGGGAACTTCTTTAAGTACAAAACCCTTCTTATAAGCTTTGTATTTCATTTCAATCTGGAAAGCATAACCCATAAACCTGATCTTATCCAAATCCAGGCTTTGTAATACTATTCTGCGATAACATTTAAAACCAGCCGTTGTATCCTTTACTGGTAACCATAATACGATGCGGACGTACACGGAAGCGAAGTAACTCATTAAAATCCTACCCAGGGGCCAGTTATTTATTTTACCCCCTTTGCAGTAACGGGAGCCAATTGCAACGTCTGCATTTTTTTCACAAGTTTCCAGAAGGCGGATCAGATCCTTTGGATTGTGGCTGAAATCGCAATCCATTTCAAAAATAAAATCGTAGCCACGTGCCAGCGCCCATTTAAATCCGTGGATATAAGCAGTTCCCAGGCCAAGCTTGCCCTTGCGTTCCTCTAAATGTAATTTTCCGGGAAACTCTTTTTGAAGCGTTTTTACATGTTCTGCCGTTCCATCCGGTGAGCCATCATCTACAATTAACAGTTCGAATTCCCTGGCTAATCCGAGGACAGTCCTAACCATCCGGTCAATGTTTTCAATCTCATTGTACGTGGGAATTATGACCAGATTTTTTTGCATAACAGGCAACGAATATAGCAGTTTTGACCTAACTAAAAATAAAATATAACGAACGACTTTCTTAATAATTGCCAAAAACCGTACTTTGCATTTTATTTATTTTCCTTTGAACCGGTATACTTTTTTTATAAAAATTTCGTTGCTGCTGGCGATATCGGTTACTCAAAAATTTAAGGCTCAGTTATTAGATACCGATAGTGCTTCCTTAAAAAAAAGGCATCTGTTTACAGGCGCTCCAGTAATTTTTTATACGCCGGAAACCCGCTTTGGATTCGGCGCCACAGGAGTGTATCTTTTTAATTTTAAATCCGATAGTCTCTTTGCGCGAAAGTCTACGTTAAGTCTTGGTTTTGCTTTCACTCAAAATAAACAAACAATTTTTAATCTGCCTTATAATCTTTTTATCAAAAACCGGGCCTATCATTTGTACGGTGAGGTCTCGTACTATAAGTTCTTCTACAATTTTTACGGAGTAGGGAATGGGATGCCTGAAAATTTCGTTGAGCGTTATGGCGTTGAATATCCAAGGCTCAGGATTTCCGCATTAAAAAAAATAAAAAAACACGTGTTTATCGGACCACGATATGCCTTTGATAAGTTTCGTTTGTTTGACCTTGATAGCACAGGAGTACTCGCAACAAAATCAATCAGGGGATCGGAAGGGGCTCTGGTTTCCGGCTTTGGCATAGTACACATCTTTGATAGTCGCGATGATATATTTTATCCCAAAAAAGGGTGGTGGTATGAATTTGTTTTTTATCATGATGATCCGGTTACCGGCAGTACCTATCGCTATAACAGGGTAACATTTGATGTCAGCAGATATTTCAGTTTTAAGGAAAATGTAATAGCCCTTAACGCTTACACCTTGTATTCTGATGCGGATCTTCCTTTTTTTCAGATGGCACAGCTCGGTGGACAAAAAAGAATGCGTGGTTTTTACGAAGGGAGATACCGCGATAATAACGCTATCGTTTTTCAAGCTGAGTACCGCCGTTACATTCTATGGTGGCTGGGCATAGCCGTTTTCGGTAATGTAGGTCAGGTCGCTCACCGTTACGATTCTTTTAACGCTCAATATTGGCGCTATACGTATGGATCGGGTATCCGGCTAAAAATTAGCAGGGCGCAAAAACTGAACCTCAGGATAGACTTCGCTATTGGAAACAAACAATTACTCCCTTATTTCACAATTGGAGAGGCATTTTAATCCCTCGTTTTTGATTTTTTGTTTTTTATTATTGACCATTTAGAGCTATTTTTACTGTTATGGCCGGTAAATTCAATGTAAGGGTATATGGAATTCTTATCCAGGATAGTTCCTTACTGGTTTCCGACGAATATATTAAACGAAATAAAGTGACAAAACTCCCCGGTGGCGGTCTGGAATTCGGTGAGGGCATTAAGGACTGTCTTGTAAGGGAATTTAAAGAGGAACTGGATCTGGATGTTGAAGTTGTTAGTCACTTTTATACCACAGATTTTTTTGTGACTTCTGCTTTCGATACAAAGAGCCAGGTCATCAGTATCTATTATCTTGTGAAACCTCTCGCTGAAATATTGTGTAAAATCAGTGACAATGCGCATGATTACGAAAAGACAGAAGGAGCACAATCTTTACGCTGGATTAAACTCGACGAGTTAAAAGAAAGCGATTTTACACTCATCATCGACCGTAAAGTAGGGGAGATGCTAACGAAACAATATTTACCAAAAACAAAAGCTAATGTTTAAGGGTTTAGCCATACTGTTTGTCAAATTCTACCAGGCAGCTATTCGTCCCTTGTTGCCAAATGCGTGCCGTTACACCCCTTCGTGCAGCCAGTATGCAATTGAAGCCATAAATAAATATGGGGCCTTAAAGGGAGGATGGCTGGGGTTCCGTCGGATTCTACGTTGTCATCCCTGGGGTGGTCATGGTTATGACCCTGTTCCTTAAGCCTGTTTTTTCGTAAATTTGATCATGAGAATTCTTCAGAACTTAATCTTGTTTTCGCTTGTGGTATTTGCATCCTGCAAAAAAGACCCAAAGGTAGAAACGCCGGTTGTTCCCGTAACGCCTATTGAAACTCCAAAGACAAATCCGTCACTGGCATTTTCTTTTAATGCCATAGCAAATAACAGTCCGCTGGTGATAGCCAACAAGGGTTATGTAAACGAAGGAGGCGATCATTTTACAGTAGCCTTATTTAATTATTATATCACAAACGTACGTCTCAAAAGAGACGATGGTTTTGAGTTTGTGGAACCGGAAAGTTATCACCTGATAAGACATAGTGATGGAAAAACATCTTTTACCGTATCTAATTTGCCGGAAGGGAATTATACCTCTGTGGATTTTTTAATTGGTGTGGATGCCGCCCGCAATACAAGCGGCGCACAAACAGGCGACCTGGATGTAAATAATTATATGTTCTGGGACTGGGATCAGGGCTATATTTTCTTTAAACTGGAAGGAAATTACCTGGCTAAAAATAAAACCACTGATGCATTTTACGCCATTCACGTTGCAGGTTTCGAAGGAAAATATGGAGCTATTAAACCGTGCACGTATAATTTAAATACACCTATTATTGCAACCAAAGGCGACACCTCAAAAATCTACTTTAACACAGTGGTAGACGAGATCTTTAAGAATCCAAAAACAATCGCTATAGACGATTACCTTGTTTCGCCCGGTGATGCGGGCATGAAAATGATGGCAGATAATTATGCCGATATGATTGTGGTTGATAAAGTTGAAAATTAAAGCTTGAGATTCTGTTCATCAGGAAACACCTTACATATTTATTTCTTTTTCTCTTTATTTCATCGGCCTTTTGCCAGAATGTTTGGATCAAAGGCAAGGCTCATCCGTCTTACGGGAGAAAAATCATCAATGCCTACACATGCAAGGATTATATAACCGGAACCAAACAATATGAAGCCTCTGATACGATTTCGGCAGACGGTTATTTTGAAATTTCATTCTACACAGACCATACACAACCCGTTTATTTTAACGTGGAAAATGTAACAAGCCAGATTTATGTGGAACCAGACTTCGTGTATGCAGTTACACTTCCCGAAGCAGAGTTGGATCTTCAAAAAAACAAAGACGTTGAACTGCCTCTAAACATGGGAGTCCTGGGGACAGACAGTACGGAACTTAACGCCCTGATATTTGATTACCAGGAGCAATACAATAAACTTTTTTTAACCGAAAATAATCGCTTTTTGTCCCGCAGTGCAATGTTCAGGCGGGCCGATTCACTGCAAAAAATATGCGTGCAACGTTATGCGCATATTAAGAATAGCTATTTCCTTGACTATGTAACATATTCCATTGCTACAATAAATGCCAGCGTATCCAGGGGAGAGAATTTCCTGATTGCAAATTATATTTCTAATCATCCGATCCGATATGATCATTATGAATACATGACTTTTTTTAAAGCCTGTTTTACGGGTTACCTAACTTCGGTGGCCTCCCAACATAAAGGCCAGACGCTATTTAACATCATTAACGCAAAGGCAGATTACAAAGCTTTATTTGCATTCCTTGGACAGGATAAGAATATAAAAAGCGACAGTTTAAGAGAGTTGGTAATTCTCACAGACCTTTGGAATTTATATTTCAGTCCGGATTTTGTTCCTGACGCTGTTGAAAATATTGTATCGCAACTTAGCATTCAAACAAAGATTAAAGAGCATAAAAAGATAGCACTTGAAATGATGGCCTATTTTGCGCGCTTGCAAGTAGGTTCGCTGGCACCTTCTTTCTCGGCTATTACAAAGGATGGCACTTTCGGAACGCTTCAATCTTTTAAAGGCAGATGGATTTACCTGAATTTTTTTTCAACGGAAAATATTGAGAGCCTGAAAGAAATGCCAAAGATTGAGGCTATTAAAAAGAAACTCGGTGCTAAAATGGTTTTTGTGAGCATCTGTCTCGACGACAGTATCAGCAAGTATAAAAAATACCTGAAAGCAAATCCGAAATTCGATTGGACGATTTGGTATAACTACGATAAATCCTTCAGTAAAACGGCTAAAGATAATTATGCCATTGTGGGTACCGAGGGTTATTTTCTTATTGATAATCGGGGTTACCTGGCGCAATCACCGGCCTTGTCTCCTTCCCGAGGCATAGAGTTCAGGCTTAATTCCATTTTTAAAATAAAACAAAAAACAACAAAAACAGGGATAAGGTAGGGATGAAAGAAATCAACAGAGATTCCATCTGGGAGGAACAAATCGTTTATGAGGACAACCACATTATTGTGGTAAACAAAATGCCCTCCGAGATCGTTCAGGGCGATAAAACCGGTGACCTTCCTCTTAGCGAAAAAATCAA
>JAEUTM010000187.1 GCA_016788025.1 Bacteroidia bacterium | reverse complement strand
TCCGTCAACAAGTTTTACCTCAAACGTTCTTCCCAGATGTTTCTGATATTGCCTTGGCATCACCAGAGGGTTTGTAGCTCCGTGCGAACTAACATCAAGTGCAAAATCTTCCTTCTCCCGGTCAAGCTTACCCTCTATCGCCCGGCTCAACGCTACACAGTCATCAATAGTAACTCCTTTGTCGCCATCTATCGACACACTAATATGATTGTCCGATCCTATTTTCACTCCTGTCACATAAACGTCTCCGTTCTTCAGGTGCTCACCGGCCAGTTCTAATATGCGCTCTTTTGTAATCAAAATTTTCTTCAATAAAATAGGGGACTTTTTGTCCCCTACGCTCATTAAATTCTATTTTCGAGCCACAAATATACGCACTTTTAATGAAATATGCCAAATATTTCTTTTGTGGTTAACACCCAACCTTTGGTCTCCGGAAAACGTTAAGTCGTTTAAAGCACTAATTACTTGTCATTCTTGAACTCATGAAAAACAAAACCTTTAGATCTATAATTATACTGGTTGCACTCCTGTTTATCAATATTGAGGCTGCCCAGGCAGGTTTGATCCTTCGTTTTAAAGCCTATATTCGCAACGAACTGTCTGATTTTCAGATCGTTTATGCCCTGCTCGCTCTTTTAGCACTAAGTTTTATAAGCTATGTGATATTTACACCAGTATTAATAGGGAAGGAAAAATGGGGATTTTTGACCTACTATTCCTATAACCCTACAACCAGAAGTTACCAAAACAAGAGGATGCTTGTTAGAAAAATCTCGGGCATCCTTAAAAACGACAAGCCTTCCGACCACATTCATTCTTAATAAGTTAGGCATCGGTTGAACTCCTATTATTACAAGTTGATTAAAAAAAGGCTCCCGATGTCTGCTTAAAATTTTGTTTTAGCACCGATATTTTTATTTTTGTGCAAAATTTTAAACCTTTAAACTAATGTCTGACATTGCAAACAAAGTAAAATCAATCATCGTAGATAAATTAGGTGTTGATGAAAAAGAAGTAACCCCAACAGCTAGCTTTACTAACGATTTAGGCGCTGACTCTTTGGACACAGTTGAGCTTATCATGGAATTTGAAAAAGAATTTAATATTGCTATTCCTGACGAACAAGCCGAAAAAATTGGAACTGTTGGCGATGCCATCTCTTATATTGAGGCTAACGCGAAAAACTAATTCTATAATATGCAACTGAAACGTGTAGTAGTTACGGGGCTAGGCGCTGTAACGCCATTGGGCAATAGTGTTAACGACTATTGGAACAATCTTATTAATGGCGTGAGCGGAGCCGCACCTATTACACGTTTTGATGCATCTAAATTTAAAACCCGTTTCGCCTGCGAAGTGAAAGGGTTTAATCCTGAAGATTATTTTGATAAGAAAGAGGCACGTAAGCTGGATGCGTATTGTTGGTATGGCATTGCTGCCAGTGCTCAGGCTGTTGCCGACAGTGGTATTGATGCCGAGGGTGTAGATAAAAATGAAGTGGGTGTTATCTGGGGAAGCGGTATTGGCGGCCTTGACACGTTCCAGACGGAAACCTTTGCTTTTGCGAAAGGTGATGGAACACCTCGTTTTAATCCTTTCTTTATTCCAAAAATGATCGCAGACATCTGCAGCGGTCACATTTCTATGCGTTTTGGATTTCGCGGACCAAATTTTGCAACAGTTTCTGCCTGCGCTTCTTCTACAAATGCCCTTATAGATTCTTTTAACTACATCCGTTTGGGTAAAGCTAATGCCATTGTTACAGGCGGAAGTGAAGCTGCCATAAATGAAAGTGGTATTGGAGGATTTAATGCCTGCCAGGCTATGAGTACCCGTAACGATGATCCGGCAAAAGCCTCGCGTCCATATGATAAAGATCGCGATGGATTTGTCTTAGGTGAAGGCGGCGGCGCAATTGTGTTAGAGGAGTATGAGCATGCTATTGCACGTGGTGCTAAAATTTATGCTGAGATCATTGGTGGCGGTATGAGTGCTGATGCGCATCATATTACTGCACCACATCCGGAAGGCTTGGGAGCCACGCTTGTAATGACCCGTGCCCTTAAAGATGCCGGAATTTCTCCTAACGAAGTTGATTACATTAATACACATGGCACCAGCACTCCTTTGGGAGATACTGCCGAACTCAAAGCGATTGTAAACGTTTTTGGCGACCACGCTTACAAAATGAATATCAGCTCTACAAAAAGTATGACAGGCCACTTATTAGGCGCTGCGGGAGCTATTGAGGGTATCGCAACAATCCTTGCTGTTAAAAATGGAGTTATTCCTCCTACCATTAATCACCAGACTCCAGATCCGGATATTGATCCTAAACTGAATCTTACGCTTAACAAAATGCAAACCCGTAATGTTAACGTGGCAATCAGCAATACCTTTGGTTTTGGCGGACACAACGCCGCATTGGTAATTAAAAAATTTAATCCTTAACATCTTGGCTCTAAAAAAACTATTATCGCTGCTCAACACCAAGAATCTCAAAAGCGATAAGAGTTTAAAAAACTGGATAAAGCTTACAACAGGCTATTCTCCAAAAAATCTTTCTTTATACCAGCAGGCTTTTTTTCACAGCAGCGTTTCTGTAAAGCGCAGCGGCACAACCGTTAGTAACGAAAGGCTCGAATTCCTCGGCGATGCTCTCCTTGGAGCCATTGTAGCAGATGTGCTTTTCAAAATGTATCCTTATAAGGACGAAGGTTTCCTTACCCAGCTTAGGAGCAAAATTGTAAACGGGCAAAGTCTTAAAGAACTTGCGCTCAAATTCGGCATTGATCATTTTTTGAAAGCGAGCCTCACTCGTGAAGAAAAAACAAAATCGAGCGCTTATGGTGATGCCTTTGAAGCTTTTATTGGAGCCGTTTACTTGGACATGGGCTTTAACAAGACAAAAACGTTTGTCGTGTCAAGAATTCTAAAACTTCATGTAAATATCGAAGACCTCGCTAACACAAACGACGACTATAAAAGTCAGCTTCAGATTCTTTGCCAAAAAAATAAATACACTCTCGAGTATAAATTATTAAGCGAAGAACGCCAGGGAGCTCACAAGTTATACCTGGTGGAGGTCTATGTCAACGGAAAAGCTTACACCCGTTTTGAGAGTTACAGCAAGCGACAAGCTGAACAAAAAGCCGCACAGTTAACACTCGAAGAGCTTAGAAACGAAAATGGCTAAACACGTTTTACAGAATAGTGACGATGAAATTGATTTTGCTCTGATTGGTCTTAGCTGCAGCGAAAATCAATATGTGGTGGCAAGCCTGATAGACAGGACTCTGAACATTAGTCTACGTCTGAGCGATAACATTCCTTTTGCTTTAAAAGATTCTAAACTTTTCCACTTTTCCCTTTATCATTTTTTGGATGAAGAAATAGGCCTTGAATACTTCTTTATTTCCAACTCTTCCAATTTCGAAGCCCTGGGGGATATGGACACTAGCCCAAATGCAGGTGGATCAGCAAATGATCTCTTTGCCGGTGTTGAAATTGATGAAAGTGTAAAGCTAATTAAAGAACTTCCCAAAACAGATTATTTCCTGATTCTTAAGGGTGAAGATCTTCACAATTATCAATATAAAATCATACACAGACTAAAAACGCTTCCAGAAATTATCCAGATCCAGGCCATTGAACCCATTGATCTTCCCAGCCGCAGGAATTTGATTTTTTAACCTCTGTCCTTTCATTTTTCTGGATATCTTTACCACATGGACAATCTTCAGGAATTCATTTCCAAACTGAGAGAAGATTTTATGAACGGAAGTCTTTTAGAAAAAGATATCCAGGAAGATCCTTTTGCGCAATTTAAATGCTGGCTGAACGAAGCCGTGGAAGCAAAAGTTCCCGAGCCGCAAGCAATGAATCTGGCCACAGCTTCACCAGAAGGGAAACCTTCCGCGCGAATAGTGTACCTGCGCGAATTTCAAAATAACGACTTTTGGTTTTACACAAATTATGGCTCACGTAAGGGCCAACAGCTTTCGATTAATCAACAAGCCTGCCTCACTTTTTTTTGGCCTGAACTCGAAAGACAGGTTAGAATTGAAGGTATTGTAAAAAAGGCAAGCTCGGCGGAAAGTGACGCGTATTTCAATGCTCGGCCTTATGATTCGAAAGTCGGAGCCTGGGCCAGCAATCAAAGTCACGTGCTTTCTTCCAGGGCCGAACTCGAAGAAAGAGTATCTGAACTTCAAAAAAAATATACACCCGAAAATATAACGCGTCCCCCACACTGGGGAGGCTATGTACTGCAGGCCGAATATTACGAGTTCTGGCAGGGACGTAAAAGCAGGCTACATGATCGTATAGCTTATGCGTTCGACGGAAAAACCTGGCATATAAGCCGCCTGTCACCTTAACACGTTTATGACAAAAGAAGAAAAAATAAAAAACTTTGATTCAAACGGCATCGGTCAATTAAATGACGGCATGTTTGGTTTGCCTTTTACCTTAGAAGAATGTGATACCGTGTTGATTCCCGTGCCATGGGAAGTAACGGTAAGTTATGGCGGGGGCACCGCACAGGGACCGAAAGCTATTCTGGAAGCAAGTTACCAGGTTGACCTTTATGATCCTTTTGTGAAGGATGCATGGAAAAAAGGCATAGGCCTGGACGAAATCAGCAAAGAAGTAATGACGAAAAGCGAAAAACTTCGTCAATCTTCAGAACGTTATATTGATGCCCTGGCCAACGGAAAAAAGGAAACTGATCCGGAATTAAAAAAAACATCGGAATCCATTCAGAAAGAATGTTTGTGGCTTAACCAGTGGGTGAAGAACCGGGTTCTTCATTTCATGGATCAAAAAAAACACGTTGGTCTTGTAGGGGGAGACCACTCTACTCCTCTTGGAATGATGCAAGCCCTTTCGGAGAAATACGAGACGTTTGCAGTGCTTCAGATTGATGCTCATGCGGATTTGCGAAATGCTTATGAAGGGTTTGAATTTTCACATGCTTCTATCATGTATAACGCTCTTAAAATAAAACAAGTTGAAAAACTGGTCCAGGTTGGCATTCGTGACTATTGTGAGGAAGAGCTTGATGTAATTAAGAACAGCAATGGTCGGGTAAAAACATTTTTTGATCGCGACATTAAATATGCCCAATACACTGGTGATAGCTGGGACCGTATTTGTAACAGGATCATAAACGAATTACCTCAAAATGTTTATTTGAGTTTTGATATCGACGGACTTGATCCTAAACTCTGTCCGAATACCGGAACACCTGTGGCAGGTGGTTTTGAAACAGAACAGGTTTTATTTTTACTTGAAAAACTAGTCAGCAGCGGGCGAAGAATTATAGCTTTCGATTTAAATGAGGTTAGTCCTGCCGAAGACAACGATTGGGATGCGAATGTAGCCGCGAGACTTTTATATAGAATTGCAAATCTTGCTTCGAAAAGCATGCAAGTATAAGGTGAAAACATCTTTAATCTATACTCTAAGTTTAATGTTGTTTGGTTTTTCCCTTTTTTCAAAAAAACCAAAACCAGGCCCTTACAGGGCAACACTTACCCTAAACGAAGAAAAGGGAACAGAACTTCCGTTTAATTTTGATTTAAAGTATGAAGGCAGAAAATGCGTGATAATTATCCGCAACGCAGATGAAAGAATTAAAGTTGACGAGGTAGCTATTAAAGGCGATTCCTTGAATTTTAAAATGCCCATTTTCGATACGGAATTTAAGGCTAGGTTCAAGGGAGATACGATTGAAGGGCTTTGGATAAACCATTACCGTAGCGCTAAAAATCAATTAAAATTTAAAGCGGTTCATGGCCAAACGCAACGCTTTTTATTTGTGCCTGGTAAAAACAATCCGGTATTTGAAGGGAACTGGGAGGTAACTTTTTCACCTGGAAGTAAAGATAGTTCAAAAGCTATTGGAGTTTTTCACCACCAGGAGCAGACAGACTACATAACCGGCACCTTCCTCACAGAGACAGGTGACTATCGATATCTTGAGGGTATGAAAAATGGAAATGAACTCTATCTTTCTTGCTTTGATGGAAGCCATGCTTATTTATTTATCGCTTCGCTTGATGAAAACTCCAGGCTAAGCGGAACGTTCTATTCAGGTGCACATTGGCAAGAACCCTGGGAAGCTGTTTTTAACCGCGACTTCAAATTAAGGCGCGCTGATGAAATCACCTTTCTAAAAAACAAAAACGAAAAGATAAATTTTAGCTTCCCTGATCTGAACAACCAGGCCACTTCATTGTCGGACAAACGCTTTGAAAACAAAGCTGTAATGATCCAGGTAATGGGCAGTTGGTGTCCCAACTGTATGGATGAAAGTGCTTACTTTTCTGAATTGTATAAACAATATCGTTCTCAGGGTCTTGAAATAGTTGCACTGGCATTTGAAAAAACGAATGACTTTGAAAAATCGCGACAACTCCTTAATCGTTTAAAAAATCGCTTAAAAATAGATTACCCCATCCTTATTACCTTACAAAGTGGGAAAGAAAACGCCAGTGCTGCACTGCCATTTTTAAATCAAATTGCCGCCTTTCCCACGACTTTGTTTCTTAACAAACAACATCAGGTTGTAAAAATTCATACGGGTTTTAGTGGTCCTGCAACAGGCCAAGAATATCTTGACTACAAAACAAGCACTGAGAGTTTAATTAAAAACCTTCTGAAAGAATAATGTTTACAGGAATTATAGAAACCATGGCAAGGCTCGAGAATATCGAGAAAGAAGGCACAAATATTCACTTCACTTTTTCAAGCGACATTACCCACGAATTAAAAATAGATCAAAGTGTTGCTCATAACGGTGTTTGTCTTACAGTTGTGAAAATAAATGGGAAAAATTACACTTTAACCGCCATTGATGAAACGTTAAAAAGGACAAACCTTGGAGAGCTAAAAATTGGTGATCTGGTTAATCTTGAGCGTTGTATGCCTGCAAATGGGCGTTTTGATGGGCATATTGTGCAGGGACACGTGGATACAAAAGCTATCTGCAGGGAAGTAACCGATTTGAATGGAAGCTGGGAGTTTGTATTTGAACACGAAAAAACAAAAGAGAACCTCACTGTAGAAAAAGGTAGTATAACGATTAATGGTGTGAGTCTCACCGTCGTTAAATCTTCTGAAACCAGTTTTTCCGTTCACATCATTCCTTACACCTACGAGCATACTAATTTTAGAAATATCAAGCCCGGATCAACAGTCAACATTGAATTTGATGTTGTGGGAAAATATGTAGCCAGAATTCTTGGCAGAAACTAATTACTCTTCATCATTCCGAACATCTGGTAGATCATCCAGATAAAAGTCAGAAGTAGAATTAGATACATCCATTTCCGCAGGCCTGCCATTCTACCCGGTTGATCTGCTGGCTCTTCTTCTTCAATAATCCCGAGCGACTTACGGTGCCTTGCGAGGAAATCTTCTTTACTTTCTTCTTGCATATATTTATTATACACTTTTGGAAGATTAAAGTTCAGCGTCTTTCGTTCTAAAATTTCATACGTTCCCGAATGTTGTTTTAATCAAAATTCTCTCAACGGTTTTTTTCCTGACAAAAAAGCATCATCTTTACATAGTGAAGCTCAGAGCTTTGATAGTTGACGATGAAATCCACGCCCGGGAAAATTTAAAATTCCTGCTTTCCAATTATTGTCCCGAAATTGAGGTAATTGGAACAGCATCAGATATTATCAGCGCGAAAGAAGCAATCGAATCACTAAAGCCCCAGGTTATTTTTCTCGATATATCAATGCCATCGGGAACCGAAGGCTTCGACCTTCTTGAGTCGCTCCCTGAAAAAAAGTTCCAGGTGGTTTTTGTTACTGCTTTTAAAGATTACGCTTTACGAGCCCTAAACGCCAATGCTATACATTACCTTTTAAAACCAGTCGACATCGACGATTTAAAAAAAGCAGTTAAAAAACTGGTAAGCACAAGCCAGTTATTTAATGAGAACCACGACCAACTGCAGAGCTATATTCGTTCGCTGGAAAATCTTTCGCATACCATGCTGTCTAATTCGGCCATTTCCAGAATTACCATTAACCATGCGAAAGGTTTTAAAATAGTCGACCCGAATGAGTTTATGTATTTGGAAGGAGAGGGGAATTATACCACCATTGTGTTTACCGATGGAAGTAAATATGTTGATACAAAATCCGTCGGCGTTTATGAGGATCTTCTTGATCAGAGGCTTTTCTTCAGAATCCACAAATCACATATCGTGAATCTGAATTTCATTAAAGAGTTTATAAATGATGAGGGGCACTATGTTCTTATGAAAGACGGCGCTAAACTATCCGTTTCACGGCTTCGTGTGAACCGTTTCCTGGAGCTATTTAAACCGGGAAAAAAACATTAACTACATTTCCATCAGTCACAACAACATTATATACAATAAACTGCATTTTCACTTGCAATTCGAGTGTGATTTTCCTAACATTATTGTACCAACACCATGTATTTGCGCCTCTTTATAAAAAGCCCTTTTATCTTTTTTATAACATGCCTGTTAGCGCTTAAACCGTTAAAAGCACAGCACTATAATTTTATTAATTATTCTACAGAATCGGGCCTTGCACAATCGCAGGTAAGCAGCATTGTACAGGATAAAAATGGCTATTTGTGGCTTGGCACCTTTGCGGGACTTTCAAAATACGATGGGCGGAAGTTTGTCAATTATTCCATTCAAAGCGGGCTCATTGATAACCTGATTTTTTCTCTGGCCGTAGATAAATCCATCGGGATCTGGATTGGAACTTTGGGAGGTCTGAATTATTACAACGGCGAAAGTTTCAAAACATACTTGTTTAAGCCTAGCATGGCAGATAACGCGGTAAACGCAATTGCCCAGGACGCTCAGGGTAATTTGTGGCTTGCCACCGACGGTTCAGGAGTCTGTAAATTTAATGGGAAAACATTCGAATATTTTACGGTTGAAAACGGTCTGGCTGACAACAATGTACGCTCGGTGTGTATCGACCCCAAAGGAAATATATGGTTCGGAACTAAGAACGGTATATGCTTTTATGATGGAAAATCCTTCCAGAAACTCCCCGGAAATATCCGCCAGCCGATCAACGTTAGTCATATTTTTATAGATCATCATCAAAATATGTGGGTAAGCACTTTTGGTGAAGGCATCTATCATTACGACGGTAAATTGTTTCGAAATTATACCGAAAATGAAGGCCTGATCAGTAACTGGATCCGCTCAGCTGTTGAAGATTCCGAAGGTAATATCTGGTTTGCTTCCAGGTGGGGCCTTGCAAAGTTTGACGGCCGAAGCTTTATGAATTTTACGGAGTCAGAAGGCTTACCTCTTAACAGCACAAACGTAGTGTTTGAAGACAAAGAAAAAAATATCTGGATAGGTTCCGATGGTAAGGGCCTATATAAATTCCTGGGAGAAACGTTTACTTACATCACTACAAAGGATAAACTCAGCAGTAATCTTGTTTTATCAATTCTGGAAGATTCAGAACACAGCCTTTGGTTTGGCACCTTTGACAAAGGGATTACCAAGAAACAAGGAAATAATACAACGGTTTATTCCACCGACAATGGCCTTAACAATAACACCATCTGGGCCAGCATAAAGGACAGACAAAATAATCTTTGGTTTTGTACAGCAGAGGGGGTTAGCAAATTTGATGGTAAACGGTTTTACAACTACGATGTAGCAAATGGTCTCGATGCAAAAACTGTGTATTCCGTCTGCCAGGACCACAAAGACAATTTGTGGTTTGGGACAACCAGAGGTATTTCTGTGTTTAATGGAACTTCATTCCGAAATTACAGTGCAGACAGCGTAGGCATTGGAAAGGATGTGATGAGCATTGTAGAAGACAAGGCCGGACGCATGTGGTTTGCTACAAAAAACGGCTTGTGTAAATACGAGAACGATCACTTTACCAAATACACAACCTCCGATGGGCTGAGTAATAACAACCTTGTGTCACTTGCTCTGGATGAGAACGATCACTTGTGGATTGGATCAAAGGCAGGAATTAATTATTACAATGGCTCTACCTTTTCAAAAATTCTCATCGGCGATATCTTTAACTCCAACAGTATTTGTTTCCTCGTGTTTGATAAAAAATCTTATCTCTGGATTGGAACAAACAGTGGCGTTTTTGTACTTGATACCAGGGAATTTGTAAAATCAGGCAAAGTAAAATTCCGGCATTACACAATTTTTGACGGTCTTCCAGGAATGGAATGCAACCAAAATGCGGCTTTCCGTGATCATTTGGGGAACTTGTGGATGGGCACAACCGAAGGAGTTATCCGTTACGACCCAAATATCAAAGATTATCACGCAAGCGCTTTTAAGCCTATCACACACATTTCCGGCGTCCGCCTATTCTTAAAAGACACTAACTGGGCAAGACTTACAAAGGAGATTGACTCCGCCACATTGTTACCGAAGAACCTCAAAGTGAAGTATCATACAACTCATTTTACGTTCGATTTTATCGGGATAAAACTCAGCAATCCGAATGCTGTGAGATACAGGTATATGCTCGAAGGTTTCGATGACAGCTGGTCTTCACCAACAGATGCCACATTCGCCACCTATTCAAATTTATCAAGCGGCAAGTACACTTTTAAAGTAATTTCAGGTGATCTGATGGGCGAATGGAATATGGTGCCCGCAACTTTCAGTTTTGAAATCCTTCCGCCATTCTGGACAAAATGGTGGTTCATTATGATTTGCTCTTTTGTTGTGCTCTCTTTGTTGTGGGGATTATACCGGCTTCGGGTAAACGAAATTCGCAAGAAACACCAGACTCAGCAGTTAGAATACAAATCGAAACTAATGTTACTCGAGCACCAGAGCTTGAACTCCAGTATGAACCGGCATTTTATTTTTAATGCTCTCAACTCTATTCAATACTACATGAATAAAGAAGATAAACTATCCGCTCATAAATATTTATCGCGTTTTGCTAAACTTATCCGGATGAACCTCGACAGCTCGATGAGTAATCTCGTTCCTGTAGCCGAAGAAATCGAAAGGCTTGATTTATACCTGCAACTTGAGTTAATGCGCTTTGAAGATAAATTCGAGTATTCAATTAACATCTCCGACGATATCGACGTTGAAACCATCGAAATACCGCCAATGTTGCTTCAACCATACGTGGAAAATTCAATCCTGCATGGCATTCTGCCTTCCGGAAAAAAGGGGTTTATCGACATTCGCATTGAATACGATAAGGCCCAGAATATCGTTTTTAGCATCCAGGACAGCGGAATAGGGATAGAGGCAAGCAAAGCCAGCAAAAATAACCAGATAATACCCCCACATATTTCCAGGGGAACATCTATAACAACCCAAAGAATCCAGCTTTTAAGTGCTATGAATAATGTTAAAATCACGATAAATGGACCTTTTGAACTAAAAGATGACCAAAATAGGGTTCTCGGCACCAAGGTAGAACTGATTTTAAATTAAATGTTAAAATTTTGGAGATGAGTCTCTTAATGCGTACCTTTAATGTAATTTCTATTGTTCTGTCATGAAAGGTTTGAAAATATTTTTAGCGATTTTGACTTTGTCACTCGCGGTTGTTAGCTGCGAAAAGTCTAATGTTGGTCCGTGCGGCAAACATAATTCCGAGCAACAGGCTCCTGAAAACAATTCTACTCCTGCGGCTCGTTCTTCATCTGCAACCTTTGAGGATACTGATGATGACGGTGATGACAACAACATTGTTGGCTCAGGAGATGATGATCGCAATGGTGGTGACAAAAAGAGAAAAACGCAATAACACCTAAAACAGTTTTAAAATAACTAAAAGGTTTTGCTTCGGTAAAACCTTTTTTATTTTCATCAAATCCTGGCTTTCAGGTTTTAAGTTTCTCCTTTATTTTTTCGGTGATTTCCAAAACAGCCGGGCATACCAAGGTGTTTCTGAATGTAATATCCAATATCTGTCGCATATTTTTACGGTCTGTATGCGGATATTCCCTGCAGGCTTGCGGACGATCCTGGTAGATTCCGCAATAATTATCTTCATCCAGAAACGGGCAAGGTGCCTTTTGAAGAACAAAGTCACCCTCCTCATCCATGTATAAATAACTTTGTATGAAGTCTCCGGGCTTGAGTTTAAGAGCTTTCGCGGCGCGTTCTATATCTTTTTGATAGAATATGGGAGAAGTTGTTTTACAGCAATTGGCACAGTTAAGGCAGTTGGTTTTACTGAAAACGATTTCATGTTCAGCATGAAAAAGAGAATCGAGGTTTTTGGGGGGGTTTCTCTTGAGTGCGTTGAAGAATTTTTTGTTCTGCCTTTCCGCGTTCTTCGCTTTCTTATTAAATTCTTCCGGGTTCATCCGATCACAAAATTAAAAAAGCTGTCCGGAGACAGCTTTAATTTTTTATCCTGCTTATTTCGCGGCCTTTTTTGGAGCGGCTTTTTTCGCAGCCTTTTTCGGAGCAGCTTTAGATGCAGCTTTTTTTGCCGATTTTTTCTTTTTCGGGCGACTCACGCCGGTTGATCCAATATGTATTTTTCCACGTTTAGATCTTTTGTCTCCTTTTCCCATAGAGTGATAATTTAGTTTCGTGTAAAAGTAAAAAATTATCTTTACGAAACAAAAACAGAACATTCGACTGTCGTTGACTTCTTATACAATCAGATAATTTACACCGCATCAAAAATACCTTTCATAAAGAAGAACGCTTAAGCAGCAAGAAAAGAATTGATCAGCTTTTTGAAAAAGGAAAATCAGTGAGCTCATATCCATTAAAGCTGATGTACCTGAAAGCAAATGATACGCAGAAATTTCCTGTGCAGGTAATGTTTGTTGTACCAAAACGGAATCACAAAAAGGCGCACGACCGGAATAAGATACGACGTAGAATGCGGGAGGCCTATCGTCTTTGCAAAAGTGATTTTTACACTTCTTTAAATCTTAAGAACGAGAAGTTAAGCATCGCGATGATCTATACTTCCAGAAAAGAAGAGTTGTATAACCCCATTCAACTTTCCATAAAAAAACTGATTGACCGCTTGAGCCAATAGAGAATTATTTTTTATTAGCCTCCTTGATATAAAGATCAAGGGCTCCACTCATGCTCGGAGTCTGTGGATTTGGAGCGAAAATGTCCAGCCTGAAGCCAAGATTTTTTACAGTCTGCGCGGTAGTATGTCCGAAAGCCGCTATTCTTGTATTCCCTTGCTTAAATGATGGGAAGTTCTGCTTTAATGATCTGATACCAACAGGGGTGAAGAATACAAGCACATCAAAATCTGCAAGAGATTTGATGTCGGAAAGATCTGCGGGAACCGTTTTATAGAATGTAGCTCGTGTATACGTGATCTTTAACTCATCCAGGAAGTCTACAATTTGTTCTTTGTGGACGTCACTTGCTGGTAAAAGAAATTTTTCAGCCCTGTTTTTGCGAATAACGTCAACCAGGTCAACAATTGTTCCATGCCCGAAAAAAATCTTACGTTTACGATACTGAATATATTTTTGAAGATAATACGCCGTTTGTTCGTTGATACAAAAGTATTTCATTGTCTCAGGAACAGTAACCCTCATTTCATTACAAATCCTGAAGTAATGATCCACGGCAAGCTTGCTTGTTAAGATCACAGCTCCGTGTTCCAGGATATCTATTCTTTGCGCCCTGAACTCCACGGCATTCAAGCCTTCTACTTTAATAAACTGTCGAAAGGTAATACTTACATGATGTTTGTTTCCCAGGTCGAGGTAAGGATTTTTGTCGTTTTCAGCAGGTTTAGGCTGAGACACTAAAATGCTTCTTACCTTTACCTTCGGATGATTGCTAACTTCAATTACAGGTGGGGGAGGCAGAGTTATAACAGCTTTCTTGGACGACTTCCTTACACGCTTTGTGGCTTGCGCTTTTTCGATATTTTCCTTGCTCTCTGTGTTTACTACAATTTTCTTTTCCTTTAAAGGTTTAAGCGGCTTTTTGTCTAAGGTTTTTGTAACTTTTTTAGTGGACTTAGCTTTAATGCTTTTTGGAGCCGGCTTTGCTGCGGTTTTCTTTTTGGAAGCTAAGTTGGTTTTAGCTTTTTTAGCCGACTTTTTTTGTTGCTTTTTTGCTCCCTTTTTTTTGGGTGTCATACTCTTTGCCGACATTTAATCGTGTCCTGTTTAAAAAGTTTGAATAAGGAATTTTACCAAAACGAAAACAGGTAAAATTTCCAAACCGCAAAAGTAAGAGAATATTTGTAATAATCCTATTCTTTGGTCAATTAGGCCAATCAAAACGCCCCGGTACCATTTCAGAATCAAGGAAAATGCAAGAACAAGTATAGCCACTGAAATAAAGATAAGGGGGTTAAAAGTGGTAAACTGCATCAAAACAATCCACGGAAAAATCAAAATCCCGAAAGCTTGATCAACCAGTCGTGAACTAACGCTATACTCCGAAATGAGCTTCCTTTCGCCAGTAAATACGATAAGTAGATTATTCATGATTACCTTGAAGAATAAGGTTACTGTGATAACGGTCAGAAAAAACAAAAATTGAAGAACAGCTGGCGTTTCACTGAGTATAATGTTGTAAATACTGTTTATTTTGAACATCAGGAAAGCAAGATTCAGAATAAAAAAAACGTTCAATATAATTGAATGGCCCTTAGATACACCCGATTCCTCTCTTTCAAGTTGCTGAAAAACCTGTCTGCTGAAAATGGACTGAATTACCCTGACCATTTTTGAAAAAGCGTTCACTTTTACAAGCGACAATGCTCCCAGGCAAATAAATAAAAATAAGGACGGCCAAATTTGCTCGTCGGTAAAATTAATTACCGGATCAAGGTGTTGTTTCTTAAGAAGGTGATCATTAAAGATATGGTGAATGTCTGTAACAGCCACTTTACAAAGCAAATGTACGCGATATGCAGAACCCAAACTTCACCTGGCCTTTTGTCCAGGTATCGGTTGTATATGGTATATAATTATTCTCTACAAGTGCGCTTGCGTTTGTGTAAAATAAGCTGAAAACATGTCCTCCCGTTTCTAGTTCAACACCGAAAGC
>JAEUTM010000173.1 GCA_016788025.1 Bacteroidia bacterium | reverse complement strand
CATATTCCGATCCATCTATCTTTAGGCCGCTGATAAACGCCTCCCAGGAATTGTGCGCAAAACCAATAGATTTAACGCCTCCGGCCAGCCCAACTTTGGATATCACCGCTGAGTGTCCAACAGGTTTTGTAAAAGTATCGTGGACGGATGTTGGCACTATTCACGGAAGTGACGATGTTTATAAATACGAACTTTATTATAAACCTACTGTTAACGATACGTACAGGAAAGTAGGAACTGTTTTGCAGGGCCAGGCACTCTCCTACACATATGATGATACGTCTTCCATTTCAGGATGTTATGCTGTAAGAGCGGTAGATAAAAAAGGGAATGAGAGTGTGTTAAGCCAGGATTTTTGTATTGATAATTGCCCTGAATTTGAATTACCTAATATTTTTAGTCCGAACGGAGACAATGCGAATGACTTCTTCCAGGCTATAAAAGTTCGCCAGATCAAGGAAATAGATCTTGCTGTTGTCGATCGTTGGGGCCATGTTGTGTACACCAGTAATGACCCTTATTTTAAGTGGAATGGCGTAAGCGTTATTTCGAATGCCCAGGTAAGCGAGGGCACTTTCTTTTACGTGTGCAAGGTTTTTGAACCACGCCTTAAAGGTGTAACAACAAAAATCCTCAAAGGAACTGTCCAGGTGGTTAGATAGTTCTTTATTATTTATGAAATTATACAAGAATCTGGTTAACGCCGTAGCGCAAATTTTACAGGAAATTTTTACAAAAAACCGTTACGCTGACAAGGCCATAGAATGGCAGTTTAAAAACAATCCTCAGTGGGGAAGCCGCGACCGTAAATTCATCGCAGAAGGGGTTTATGACATTGTCCGCAACTTCAGGCTATATTCTGAACTCGCGGAATCGAAAAATAATTTTTGGTTTATTACAGCTGTATGGTTGGTTAACAAGAATATCCAATTACCAGACTGGGCTGAATTTAAACACGTTAATAGTGCTGCGATATTAGATCACAAGTCCCGTCTTGAAAAGAATCTTCCGGTTTATCATTCGTACCCCGATTGGCTCTGGGAAATGGGGGAAGCCGAATTAGGAAAAGATCTGTGGCAGGAAGAAGCAATTTCCATGAACAAACTGGCGCCGGTTTTTCTCCGCGCAAACACTTTGAAAACAAACCGCATCAAACTTTTGGAAGCGCTGATGAATGACAATATTCAAACCGAAATTGTTACGAATACTAAAGATGCTGTAAAACTTGTAAAGAGAGAGAACGTCTTCCAATCGCGGCTATTCAAAGAAGGCTGGTTTGAGGTTCAGGACGCTGGCTCACAACTCATAACTGAATTTCTCGATCCCCAACCTGGGGATTTGGTGATAGACGCGTGTGCCGGCGCAGGCGGTAAAAGTTTACACATGGCTGCCCTTATGCAAAACAAAGGGAAAATAATAAGCATGGATGTGGAAGCCTGGAAGCTTGACGAACTAAAAAAAAGAGCAAGGCGTGCCGGTGTCTCAACGATAGAAACAAGGGTGATACAGAATTCGGAAACCATTGCCGCGTTGCAAAAAAAAGCAGACAAAGTGCTGCTTGATGTTCCCTGCAGTGGTACTGGGGTTATTAAACGTAATCCGGATACAAAGTGGAAACTGAGCAAAGAAGGGATTGAAGCAACAAAGGAAATACAAAAAAACATCCTGAATAATTATTCGAAGATGATAAAGCCGGGTGGATATTTAGTTTATAGTACATGCAGCATCCTTCCTTCGGAAAATAATTTACAGACTTCCGCTTTTCTGTCAAATCACTCAGACTATAGTTTGGTAAAAGAAAAAACCATCTTGCCCCACGAAGGCTTTGATGGTTTTTATATGGCGCTTCTAAAGCGTAATGCCTAATCTATTTTAACTCTACCGACTCAATGATTTCGTAGCCGAGGTATTTCTCAAGTATCTGATGATACATTTTGGTAGCTGTAAAACCAAATCCACTCTCGAAAAATTCATTGATGTAAGCTGAATGCACACTCGATTTAGGCATGATAAATCCGAGATATTCTTTTGGTTCATTGAAAACCTTCTGCATCTTAATGTATTTGCCATTGTTCTTTTTCAAAAAAGCCCAGTAAGCTATGATGTCCACGTATCCAAATTGTCCGGCATTACTTATTATAGACTCGAGGATCCTGCTCTGGGTTTCTACCTGAGTTATTTTTAAACCGGGTACAAATTTCTCTTTGATATCCTTAAGATATTTTTCATGACTTGAGCCTTTTACAACAACGGCCGATAATTTTCCAAGAACATTTTCAACCTCGGGATTTGTTTTACTTTTTATCGTAGGCACGCTCCCGGCGCTCACAAGGACCGCTACATTTTGCATGTAGGGCGGCGATATCAACAACTCTTTTTCCCTGTCACTATTGGATGTTACAGAGCCTAGACCAATTGTTTTAGAATTGCCGTTTTTTACAGAATTGTAAAAGGCACTGAACTCAGCTATGGCGTTATAGTTAACAACCACGTCAACGCCTTTCTTTTTAAGCCACGCAACATATTCGTGTATAATGTCAATTTCTATGCCAACCAGGGTGCCTGACTCAGTGTATGCAAAAGGATAATTTTCGTAGTAATTTACATTGAGGGTGTCTGGTTTTTGTGACTTAATCCCTAAAACAGAAAGTAACAGTAGGGTAATAATGCTAATTTTCTTTTTCATAATAGGTGTTTTTACAAATGTGCTTATTTAAAAGGTAAACTACACTATGGATTTGTAATATTTTCTGCCTGCTCCTGTTAAATGCTATTTATTCTACATTTAATTAAGGAAATATTCCCATATTTATGTTGTAATAAATTCATCTATGAGAACAATCTTTTTTTGCTTCATTACCTTATTTTGCTTGGTCACTAAGGCTCAGGTTAGAAATGTTGATGCGATTGAGTTTAAAAAACTCATTGATGAAAAAAAATCTGTTCTTATCGACCTCCGGACAAATGATGAAATAAAAAACAAAGGTATGATAAAGGGTGCTACACAGCTCGATTTTCTGGACAAGAACGCTGAGGCATCAATTGACAAGCTGGATAAAAACAAAACCTACCTGATTTATTGTGCGGGTGGAGGAAGAAGCGGCGACTGCGCACAGTTAATGCAGGAAAAAGGGTTCAAATCGGTTGTAAATCTTGAAAAAGGCTTTGACGATTGGAAGAAAAAAGGATTCGAAATTGAAAAGAAATAGTTAATGATATCCAAGCCCCGCTTCTCTTAAATGGACTATCAAGAATTACTCAAAATGGCCGTTTCCGCTGCCTTTAAAGGCGGTGAAAAAATTTTCGAAATCTACGCTACTGACTTTTATGTAGAAACAAAGTCAGACAACACACCGGTAACCCTTGCCGATAAAGCTTCCGGAAAGTGTATCACGGAGCTTTTAAGTGTTTCTGGAATACCCGTGATCAGTGAGGAAGAAGAAATTGTAGACTATTCCGAACGAAGAAACTGGAAACGGGTTTGGATTGTTGACCCTCTTGACGGAACCAAGGAGTTCGTAAAGCGAAATGGCGAATTCGCCATAAATATTGCCCTGGTAGAAGACAATGTTCCTGTAATTGGAATTATTTATGCGCCGGTTTTAAAAGACATTTATTTTGCCTACAAAGGTGGTGGCAGCTACAAAATATCCCAGCATGATATGATTGTGGAGCTCACCAAAAAAAATCTTCCCGACCATCTTTTTGAATTTGCAAAGAAGCTCCCCCTGCGTAAACTTCCAAAAACGTATACCGTTGTGGCGAGTCGTTCCCATCTCAGCAGGGAAATTAATGATCATCTTAATAAGCTGCGGAACCTGTACGGAGAAATAGACCTCATCAGCGCCGGCAGCAGTATAAAACAATGCTGGGTTGCTGAAGGGAAAGCGCACGAATACCCCCGCTTTGGAACTACCATGGAGTGGGACACCGCGGCAGGTCAGTGCATTCTTGAAGAAGCTGGGAGTCAGTTAATTGATCTGGGAACCAATCTCCCCATGAAATACAACAGGGAGGACATGAAAAACAATTATTTTATGGCTAAAGCCGGTTCATTCTAGTTAGAAACCATTCCAGGAATAACCGAACCTGTTTTACCATGGTGTCTAATGAACTATCAGCTTAGACACAACGTAATCCCCCTCTATTACCAATTGCTTGAAATCTTTCTTTTGTTTGATTATTAGCTGATTCGTGTTGTATTTATTAATCACGTAGTCATACTCGATCGCTTCTCTACCTTTATTCTCTAGCGCAAGAAGAATCTTTAAATCTTTTTCATCAAGATCAAAACTCTTTTCCCTTTTAAAATTCCAGTAAGGGCGCTCCCGTATTTTTAATCCTGAAAACTTTCTATTTGGTAAAACATTTAAGGCAGAGCTATAATAGTTGACATGATAACCTTGTTTCGTTTTATGCAAAACATACTTTTCAGTAATGGAGTACTGTTGTGCCTTACCTGTCAATGTTTGTCCCGATGCTGTTGTCATTTGTTGAGTTGCCTCTTCCACGTGACACTGATAATAAATAATAGAATCACCGACAGCAAGCTTATTTAGCATGCTTGATCCTGGTATGGAAAGGGAGCCTGAACTTTGTCCAAAACCTTTAAAAAAGAACAAAACAAAAACTAAGCAAACGTTTCTCATGTATGTAACACTTCTATTTGTTTTGACAAACTAATCGCCTTCTCTTTAGGACGATCGGCGCCACCCTCGATACTGTCGTTGCAAAGAACCACCGCCATTCGTCTGTAGGGCCTCGTTGTGGGTTTATTAAAGATCTTCACATCTGTATTTTTGTTTTCAAGAACAGCTTCAACACCCTTAAAATCAGGTCTTCCGCCCTCCTTCGAAGCAAGTACAACTGCAGACGCGCCACACTTTATGAGCTCTATGTTTGGAATTGGAAGTCCAAGAATTGCTCTCGCATGCAGTTCAAACTCGTTATAGTTCTGTGTGTTGGCGAGCGTTACCATACCGGTATCGTGCGGTCTTGGCGACAGTTCGCTAAAATAAACGCCTTTTGCCGTAAGGAAAAACTCTATGCCCCAGATTCCATAACCCGTTAAAGACCGTGTTACTTTTTCTGCCATTTCCTGTGCCTCTTTCAAATCTTTGTCGCTGATAGCGCATGGCTGCCAGCTCTCCTGGTAGTCGCCGCGCTCCTGTCGGTGACCAATAGGCGGGCAGAACAGCGTTTTGCCGTTTTTCTGCGTAACTGTGAGAAGCGTTATTTCGGAATCGAACTTTATGAACTCTTCAATAATTACTTCTTTATAGTCTCCGCGCGAACCTTCCATGGCGTAATTCCAGCTCTTTTCGACATCAGCCTCCGATTTTACAACACTTTGGCCCTTGCCACTGCTGCTCATCAGGGGTTTCACCACGCAGGGAATTCCAATTTCCATTACTGATTTTTTGAAAACCTCCAGGTTTGTTGCATAACGGTACTGAGCCGTCCTCAAGCCTAATTCCTTCGCTGCCAGGTCGCGAATGGCTTTTCTGTTCATCGTAAAATTTGCCGCCTTGGCACTTGGTACAACCGTCATGCCTTGTTTCTCGTAATCGTAAAAACGTTCTGTTCGAATGGCCTCAATTTCCGGTACTATCAAATCGGGTTTATGCTTAGCAACAATCCTATCAAGCGCATCGCCGTCCAGCATATTAATAACCTCATAATCATGGGCTACCTGCATGGCGGGTGCACCTTCGTAGCTATCAACCGCAACAACAAACTGCCCCAGTCTTTGAAGCGCTATCACAACTTCTTTTCCCAGTTCGCCGCTTCCAAGCAGCATTACTTTTTTTTGCATCACCGTTCCTTTTCCTGTTTAATAAATTTAAATGTGAGAGTCTCCTTTGAAGAGGTCTTTAGTTTTATAAGATAAAGTCCTTTTGGCAAGTTACTTACGTCAATATTCACCTTATTGGATGAATGATTCTGAGAGAAAACTTGTTTTCCTAACATGTCGTAAATAACTATTTGTTCGATGTCTGCTTTACCGGCGATTGACTCAAAATGAAGATCGTCTGCTACCGGATTAGGATACATTTTTATCGCATTCTTAGCAACATTTTCCTGAACTCCCAATGTGCTGTTGCCGTCTACTTCAATGTCATCAATAAAGATGTTATTTCCGCCCCCACTGGTGAATACAAATTTAAACCGCACTATGCCGCTTGCTAAAGAGTTTGGAATTGAGGCTGTTTCAAGTCGCCACTCGTCAGATGATGGTGTCGGTATATATGATGCCGTTGTGTTGTTTGTAAACGTAATAAGCCCTGTTCCGCTCTCCTTGTTATAAATCAGGTTCCAGGATTTACCGCAGTTATTTGAAACGTAAATTAATAATTTATCTTTCGCTGAGCTTGCAGGTACTGAAAAATGAAGTCTGAATTTTAAGCTTCCACCCTTGATATAGGTCATATCATACGCCGGTGAGATTAATTCATCAACCAAAGGTGCAGATTTGTCAAAGTTTGATATTCCCACACAATAAGACCCGGTATAATATGTGCTGTTATAGAATTGCCAGCTATTACCATCATTGTCGCGGTCGACGGTAATCCAGTCCGCATTAAACATTGTCTGATCTTCAAAACTATCGTATGCCGGCATATAATAATTTGGATTAACAGTATTGCTTAAAACATAAATCTTTTTCGGACTTGTTTTTGTTTTTGTAACAGATTGATATGTTTTTGAGAGAGCAACCTGGAAAATCCCCGCGCTGGGATATGTTGCATAAACGATACTGTCGCTGCTTGTTCCGGGATTGGCTCCAGTAAAGACCCACGAGCGGGATCCGGAAATCCCTCCATAAGAATTGTCCGTGAATTTAACGGAGTCTCCCTCACAAATTACAACGGGTCCGGTTGATAAAAAATCAGGTTCGGCAACGCAAACAACCGGATAGGTATATGGATCGCTCGTGCCTGTGGCATTGAGGTTTGAAACCGACCACAAATTAGATCTTCCCGAAACATTAGAATTAATGCAGGCCGTCATCCGTGTAACCTGACCTTGTGTAAACATATTTAAGCAGGGTCCATTTGTGTAATCCATGTAATCGGTATACATTTCACCGTTAGCGTTTGATCCTGAACAAGAACTGTTTGGATTGTGAGGAAACGTAGGACATCCGCCATTGTCGGTTAAAGCGGTTGGCGTATCGGACACCAAATCATCGCCACAAGGCGCGTCTCCCCATATGTGGCGGAGATTGAACCAATGGCCAAGTTCATGAATCAGGTACCTGCCTTTAAAATTCCCCCATTGCGAATTGGTTGCGGCCGTGCCTATGTTGCTGATTAGATCTCCACGTATGTTAATTCCATCGAGGTTCGCGGGGCCGCCGGGAAAAGTAGCATAGCCACCCCCATTGCAGGACATGCTACCCGAATAGTGCATTGACTGTACAATCCATATATTCAGATATTTATTACTGGGCCAATACGATAAGGCCTTTACATCGTCTTGTGCATAAGAACAATTTGAAAGATTGCTGTATATTCTGTTTATCCCATTCGTGCATTTTCCGTTTGGATCTATTGTAGCCAGTCTAAATTCAACATCGAAAGGCGCTGCTAAAGGTTTAAATGCCGCTGGTGTCAGTGCGGTATCGTTTTGCAGTCTTTTAAATTCAAGGTTTAATATTTGAATCTGATTTTGAATTTGTGCAGAAGAGATGTTTCCTGCATTTGTAGTGTAAATCACGTGAAACACCACCGGAATAATGTATGTAGCGGAGCTGGATTTGGCTCCCGAAGTAATAAACTGTTGAGTTTCCTCTTCCAGTTGTAACTGGTTCGTTCTGAATTCCGGGTTATTGGCATTCTGAAAGAGATATTGTTCGTGGCTACCGCAATTAAATCCTTGCTGAGCGAAGAGTGCCGAACTCAGGCTAAGAAATAAAGCACAAGTAATTTTTTTCATGGTGACTTAGTATTATTATTTCCATCCAAAATTAAGATCCTCAGGATAGCTCGAGTGAAAAAGGGCGTACACGCTGTATCCCAATGCTAATCCAATAGTACCACCGATAAGTGATTTTGTTTTTCTTTTTTGTCGGGCCACCCTTTCGTATCCAAGAATATACGCATCGCTTTCCACATATTTCATGTTGCTAATCGTGTTATGCCTTATTCTGATTTTGGTTAGCCCACTCATGGCCATGAAACCATATGGTAATACCGGTGCAAAAAAACTTCCGGTCATTCCTGCGCCGAGACCTATGATGCCGGCCGTCACCATCGCTCCCCGCGCCTTAAAACCCTTTCTTGCGTCCTGTTCCCCCTTCATAAACAACCACATCTCGTCGCGGGTAAATTCATTGTAAATAGTGGGGTCCTGAACGTAATAATACCGTTTATAGCCGTTCGCAAATTTCACCATGTAAAGCTGGTCGCTTTCATAGTGTATACGTTTGGTTGGTTTTTTTGGATTTAAAATGGTAATGGTGCTGAATGTTGTGTCGATTACCTTTCTGACAACAACATGTCCGTTCATGAGGAAAATGCTATCCTGTGGAGCCCCTTTCTGACAGAAAACAATATTCTGAAAAAAGAAAAAACAAATAAAAAGAAGAACTCGCCTTAGCATAAACAAATATAATTTTTATCTGCCGACGAGTTGTTAATCCTTTAATAATTAATTACCTGTTCTTCTATTGTGCCAGGTATCTCCCTGAATTCGTATTGTTGATTCCGTAATTGCGGAATAAAGCCGGCCTCGCGAATAGATTCCTGGATGGTTTTGTACGTAAACCTGTGTGGTGCCCCGGCTGCACTTACAACATTCTCCTCAATCATAATACTTCCAAAATCATTTGCCCCTGCATGAAGACAGAGCTGTGCCGTAGCTTTTCCAACGGTTAACCAGCTAGCCTGGATGTTTATGATATTTGGAAGCATGATCCTGCTCATTGCAATCATTCGAATGTACTCGTCAGCGGTGACCTTATTCTTAACGCCCTTTACTCTGGAAAGAAGCGTGCCGTCATCCTGGAACGGCCATGGAATAAACGCAAGGAAACCCTTTGCATGTTGCGGTTTTTGATCCTGTACCTCGCGTAACCAAACGAGATGCTCAAACCGTTCATAAACCGTTTCAACATGACCAAACATCATAGTAGCGCTAGTGGTAATGTTTAGCTGGTGAGCAGCCTTCATCACGTCAAGCCATTCTCTGCCGGTACATTTGCCTTTGCTAATAAGACGACGCACACGATCATTAAGTATTTCAGCACCTGCGCCAGGTAAGCTGTCGAGACCTGCATCAACAAGCGCCTTAAGAACTTCTGTGTGTGTGCTTTTTTCGAGTTTGGTAATGTGCGCAATCTCAGGGGGTCCTAAAGAGTGGAGTTTTATCGTAGGGAAATGAGATTTGATCTCACGAAACAAATTCACATAAAAAGACAAACCAAGATCTGGGTGATGGCCTCCCTGGAGAAGTAACTGGTCGCCGCCATATTTAATAGTCTCTTCAATTTTCTTTTTGTACGTCCCAATGTCAGTTATATAGGCTTCTTTATGTCCAGGGATTCTGTAAAAGTTGCAGAATTTACAATTGGCAATACAAACATTTGTAGTATTAAGATTTCGGTCTATCTGCCAGGTAACAACATTGGAATTATTTTTCTTCTTCTTCCTGAGTTCATTTCCAACAAAAACCAGTTCTGCGCTTGGTGCATTTTCAAATAAAAAAACACCCTCGTCTATGCTTAAATACTCCTGATTAAGCGCTCTGTTTAAAAGTGAATCAACCGTCATTTTTCTTTGAGACCATAAATTTACCAAATGATTGCGATGAACAACGTTAATAAACAAAAAACCCGTCCCGAATTCCGATAGCTATCGGGACGGGACGGGTTTTAATCCAATTTAGAATTCCGATTATTGTTTAACCAGTTTTACTGTTTTAACAACCTCTCCGTTAGAATTAAGTGCTTTTACAAAATAAGCTCCTTTTGGAAGATCGGCAGTGTTGATGGTTTCTTGTGAATGAACTGAAACATTCATTACTTCCTGTCCAATTGCATTATAGATGATTACTTTACCATCCAATACGTTCACATTGATTTCGGAAGTGAATGGATTAGGGAAAATTGCTGTTTCCTGGTAACCATTAACTTCTGAAAGTCCGGTAGTTGTTGTGTTTGTGTTACATACCACAACATTTTGTGAGAAAGTAGCAGTGGTAGAACAACCTTCAGCAGATTTTGCTACAAGCGTAAACACTTTGGTACCAGCTGTTGCACCAGTAGAAAATGTAAGAGGGTTCGTTGTTCCTGATTGTGCGCCTGACCAAACGAATGTTGAGGCGTTTGAGCTATTTGTAGCAGATGCTGTAATGTTTACCGTTGCATTTGTACAAGCAGATGCAGTAGTTGAAGTAACACTTACAGTAGGGTTTTTAGCAACAGTTAAAGTAAAGATGTCAGAAGAAATACAACCGTTAGCATCTTGACCTAATAAACCAAGAGTTTGTTGGTAGCTGGCAGATGTAGTTGTAGTTTGAGCAGGAATGTTAACATTTACAACTGTACCGTTTGCAGTAGCTGACCCAAGAACCCAAAGATACGCCTGTGCGCCATTTCCTGTGAAAGAAACTGCTGTAGACGGTCCGCTAACACATAATAAAGTGCTAGTTGTTGCTATAGTAACTGTAGGGTTTGGAGCAACGGTAATAATTACGCTTGTATAACCTCCGCATGAACCTGACAAGCTACCAACTGAATATGTAGTTGTAGTTGAAGGATTAACTGTTACAGTTTGTGCTGTCGAGAATGTATTGGTAATCGATCCTTGAGCCCATGTATAGTTACCTAAAGGACTAACCGCACTAAGTGTAACTGTTTCACCGGCACAAATTGAAGACGAGCTTGAACTAACATTAATAACAGGTCCTGGGCCAATGGTGATGGTAGCGTCAAAAGAAGTCCCACAGAGACTACCGCTAACCATCGGATAAACTGTATAAACTGTTGTACTGGCAGGGCTTACAACAACCGAAGATGCGCTTGCACCGGTACTCCACGAGTAAGTAGTTGCAGGTAGTCCCGTAGCCTGAAGTGTTGAAGCTGTATTAGCGCAAGTTGTATAACTCATAACGCTGGCTCCGCAAGGCAATGTGTAACTTACATCGTCAATACCAATGTAGCTGCTATTAGCGCCATTAGGTCCACCGTCGTTCACGAAATAACGGAAAGCGAATCTTCCCTGAACAGTTCCGGTTACACCACTAATTTGAACAGAATAAACTGTCCACGCGTTAGGATAACCATTTACGCTACCGTTGGAAACGGCCGCAGTTGTGTTGGTAGTTAAATTCGGATTGATGTCTAATAGGAGAGTTGTAAAAGGACCAACGCTTGTTGTTCCGGTTGGAATAGTAGAGTTAGTTCCGGAAGTACTCATCCTTAACTGAAGTCCGTCAGGAAAAATACTTGCGGTTGGAACAGCCGGAGTACGTGTAGCGAATTGAAAAACCGCACCATTATAAATATTAACTACTGGAGTAATTAACCAGTTGCTGATACCGCCCGGAGTTGTTGCCTGGCTGTTGAAGTTAGCTGCATAATAATCATTTGGCCCACCGCTAAGAGCGCTGAAAACAGTACTGTTTCCTTGGAACCAGCCAAGAGTTCCAGGAGATGTTGAAAGGTTTACTTCCGACCAACCAGCACCAGCAGGTGTCCAGGTGGCAGTGAATCCTTCTTGTAGTACTACTTGCGATTTAAGCGAGAAGATCGTGCTTGCCGCAAGTAACAATAGAGTAATTTTTCTTTTCATGATAAGATAGTAAGTTAATTTTCTACTAAAATAGAGAATTTAGCCACACGTTTTATAAAAAAATTCTTTTTTTACAAGCCTAGTTTGTTTTTTAAAGTTTTGGGTAAACTATTACTCACCAGGTCGTAGGAGTCATCGATCCATGAAAGGATTTTCTTATGCGCAACATGTGACTCGCAGATAATCGTATTCCAGTGTTTTTTACTCATATGATAACCCGGTAATACGTAACTGTATTTTTCACGTAATTCAACGGCTTTATCAGGATCGCATTTTACATTAAATTGAAGGGGCTGGGAATCGAGCGCAAGCAGCAAAAACATCTTACCCGCAACCTTAAAAACAAGGGTTTCGTTGTCAAACGGAAAACTTTCTTCAACTTCTCTTTTTTCTAAACAATAGTCTCTTATTTCTTCGGCTGTCATTGATAACAATTTCTTAATATGACTCCAAATATGACTAAAATATCGCCAGATATAAAGCTTGGCCTGATTAATCGCCAAATCTTCAGAATATTTGCATCCTGAATGCGTTAAAACACTAAAAAATCGAGCCGATTTGGTTTTTTCTTAAAACTATTTTAATTAAGTTTGGCGTTCTAAAAAATTTTAAAATTACCATAACTAACAAATAATAAACAAACATGAGCACAAAAAAAACGTCGGGAGGTTTCCCTCTAATTGTTTCAGCACTTGCCATAGCAATTTGCCTTGGTATTGGAGTTTTTATCTATAAAGGGATTCTGGGTGCGGCTTCTAATTTCGATGGCGGGGACCCGGACAAAGGGCATCCGCATAATATTTTAGGAACAATGTATAAAGGAGGGTTTATTGTGCCTATCCTTATTGGATTTCTGCTTACTGTGATAACTTTTGCGATAGAGCGTTTCATTACTATTATGAAAGCGGCGGGTAAAGGAAACACTGATAAATTTGTTTCTAAGATCAAAACACTTATCGCGAACCACGATTTTGAAGGCGCTAAAGCCGAGTGCGACAGGCAAAAAGGTTCTTTAGCAAATGTTGTTCATGAAGGTATTGCCAAATACCAGTTTGTTGAAAACGATACGCATATGGATAAAGAAGCAAAAGTTCACGCAATCCAAAAAGCACTCGAAGAGGCTACGGCTCTTGAATTGCCAATGTTATCTAAAAACATGGTGGTTATCTCTACTATGGCTTCCATCGGTACACTTGCCGGTCTTATCGGTACAGTTGTGGGGATGATTCGTGCGTTTGCTGCCCTATCTGCTGCAGGCGCACCTGATACGTCCGCTCTCGCAACTGGTATCTCCGAAGCCCTTGTAAACACATTGGTAGGGATCTTAACTTCAGCTTTAGCGATCATTTTCTATAACGTTTTCAGTAACCGTATTGATCAGATTACTTACGCTATGGACGAAGCCGGATTCTCAATTATACAGGAGTTCCAGTCTTCGGGAAAATAATCCATAATTATTTATGGA
>JAEUTM010000157.1 GCA_016788025.1 Bacteroidia bacterium | reverse complement strand
GATAGATGCTCACGCCGACCTTCACAGCCCCTACACAACGCCCAGCGGCAACATGCATGGCATGCCTCTTTGCTGCGTGTTAGGCGAAGATAATCGCGAACGTCAGATTAATAAACCCGATGATGAAACGATCGAATATTGGGAAAAACTGAAGAACTTAGGCGGAATTACACCTAAAATAAACTATAACGATCTGGTTTATATTGCTTTAAGAGACTACGAGCCTGCGGAGGACTATCTGATTAAGAAAAATAAAGTGAGAGTATTTAACCTGCAGGAGATCCGTAAAAAGGCCGTTGAGCGGGTTGCGATTGAGTCATTAAACTACCTCGAGCAATGCGATCTTGTATATGTGAGCTTTGATGTAGATAGCATGGATTCCCGGATTTCAAGTGGAACGGGTACACCGGTACCTAATGGAATCAGTGAAAAGGAAGCCGGCAACCTTATCTATTACATCATGAGGAGTAAAAAAATTATCTGTTTTGAAATGGTGGAAATTAATCCGACTTTGGATAAAGAAAATCTCATGGCTGAAAATGCTTTCGAGATTTTACAGAAAACCACCAACCAGCTCAGTAACGATTTTTAAAATCAATTTGTTTTATGAGAAGCATCTTCGACAAGGCCCATGCGCAGGAGTTTATCGCGAGAATAAACTCTCTCAATCATCAGACCCAGCCTCAATGGGGCAAAATGAATGTTGCGCAAATGTTGGCTCATTGTCAGGTACCTATTAAAATTGCTTCAGGTGCTCTCATTCCAAAAGTTAACCCGGTTGTGAAATTTCTTTTTGGAAAATCTGCAAAACGCCAGCTGGTTAACGATCCGGAATTTAAACGCAATCTGCCTACCCTTGGGGAAGCGAAAATATCCGATCAGCGGGTGTTCGAACAAGAGAGAAACAAACTAGTGAATATTATCCGGGAATTTCAATCCAAAGGCCCGGCTGGTTTAACCAAGAAAGCCCATCCGTTTTTCGGTGATATGAGTGTGAGCGACTGGGATACACTCCAGGTAAAACATTTAGATCATCACTTACGACAATTTGGCGTATAATTAGTTCTGATTAATGAGATTTAAATCTTACTTCTAAAAATCTAAATTCAAAAATTTTTTCTTTATGTCATTCATTATCTCTGAACAGAAAAAAAACGTACTAATCTTAAAACTAAATCGTCCCGACAAGTTCAACAGCTTTAACCGCGAAATGGCCTTGCAGCTTATCGCTGAGTTAGACAAAGCAGAGAAAAACAAAGATGTAAGAGCAATTCTTATTACGGGTGAAGGTAAAGCATTTTGTGCGGGACAGGATTTATCCGAGGCCATGGACCCAAACGGACCAGGAATCAAAAAAATAGTAGAAGAACATTACAATCCAATCATCCTTAAAATCCGCAATATCGAAAAACCAGTGATTGCCGCGGTAAACGGAGTTGCTGCGGGAGCAGGAGCAAACATTGCATTAGCATGCGACATCGTTTTTGCTGCTAAATCAGCAAGCTTTATTCAGGCCTTCAGTAAAATCGGACTAATACCGGATAGTGGTGGCACTTTTACCTTACCTCGTTTGGTTGGTTTTAATCTTGCCAGTGCATTAATGATTACTGGTGACAAGGCAACCGCTGAAGAAGCCCAGCAATACGGTATGGTATATAAGGTGTATGATGACGCTGTTTTACTCAGCCAGGCTCTTGTAAACGCGGATCACGTGGCTGCTATGCCAACCAAAGCAATTGGTCTCACAAAACGACTTTTGAATAAAACCTATTCAAATACTCTGGAACAACAATTAAATTACGAAAGAGATCTCCAGGTTGAATCCGCTAATTCTTATGACTACAATGAAGGCGTAAAAGCCTTTCTGGAAAAAAGAAAACCGGAGTTTAAAGGGGAGTAATTTTCTTATTTATTCTATCAGTTCTGCCCATCCAATATCAGACTCGAGATTTGTGTACTGGTTAGGCCTTTTACATCATATTGCTCTTCATAGGGAATTGAAATTTTTCCCTCTGTCCTAAAGCTTTCAAGCTCGGATGGACGCGTCACTTGCATTATTCCATTCATTGAGAATCTGATAATATAGTTTGGTTTGCCTTTTAATACAAATCCACGAAGTGCCTTTGTATCTTGTTGAACACATGCGTAACTTGTATTAATTGACTTATACATGATAACGTTAAACTGCTGAAAAATTGAATCTGGTTCAACACCATCGTATTTTACCATCATTTCCTCGATAGCCCCACTGTGGATGTACGCATCTATATTGCTAATTCCCATTCCGCTTTTTACCAACGCCGTATTCAAATCATTGTCTCTCTGAAATTCTCCAACAGAATAAAAGGTTTGTACGTACGCTTTCCATTCTTCAAAATTCAGCTTTTTTTCATCTTTGGTTTTATAAGGTTCCACAAGTCTGAAAGCGGCAAGCCAGTAATCATCTTTGCGTGGATCTATCTCGTTATAGTTGAATTTGCTGTACCTCGAGCCAGAGGCATCATGAGGTCGCGGATCCCGGTTAAATTTTTTTGCACATCTGCCTATACCTTTATCTATTAGTTCGCTCAATGATCTGGTCGATTTCCCACTGGCAAAATATTTTCCTTCCCCATCTTGAAAAGCCACCTGGCATAATAGTTCAAAGTACTTTGCATTGGTTTTCAGTCGCAAACTTAGCACCTCCCCTTGCGATAAAATCCGCAGGTCCCAGAAAATCTCTTTCCTGTTAAACGCTCTTCTAAATGCTTCCTTATCAAGTTCCCCCTTGTATATATATTTTTTATTTGTTATGTAACTAATGTAACGAGGCATAAAATATGACGCATTTTTAACTGGAGCTATTGAAAAAACAATTTCCTTTTCTTTTGTAAGTTTCACATACTTTATCTTGAAAAACCCTTTCACTGCGTGATAATTGCTACTGACAATGTCATATAACGAATCTTTACTTTTTTTCAGATTATCTTTTCGGTACAGGTAAACATAATCCTGGCTGTCAAATCTCGCATCAAAACTAGTGGTATCCGGCCTCGACGTTTTATTCAGATATTTCTGGTACTCAATAATTGCTTGTGTTTTGACCTTATTCTTTGATTTTTTTTTAACGACTTGGCTTACTGCTTGCTGTTTCACCTGCCATTGTCCGTTAGGTTCAAATGAATAAAACTGGAAGCTGTTTGATGTATCTATCAACGCAAAATCTACTTTTACCGATGTATCACTGCGCGCTCTGAGAGGCCTGTCTTTTGCAT
>JAEUTM010000121.1 GCA_016788025.1 Bacteroidia bacterium | reverse complement strand
TCACAAGCAATTCAGGCCTCTTTTAGTATAAGAGGCAATTGAGTTTAAACCGAATTACTTTGCATCTAAACAGGCGTTGGCTTGACATAAATTTTGTTGCCCAGTAATTTTTCTTCAATAAATAATGATGGACAATTCGATTAAATTAAACAAAGTAATGTGACGCCGATATTCTTTTCCTGATTTCCTGTTACCTCTTTAAGCTGAGGTTACCGAATTGAGATTTGCCAAATCATTTAACTGGAGGTAGTAAAACAGACGCGGTGTTTTAATTACTTGGAAAGGATTTTAATTTCCGTTCTCCTGTTATTTTGCCTTCCTGGCTCAGTATCGTTTTTATCGATAGGAATGGTTTCCCCATAACCCTTCGGAATGAGACGGGAAGGAGAGATGCCTTTTGAAATGAGAAAATCAACAACAGCATTAGATCTTTCGAAACTTAAGCGCATATTATAATCTTCTGCCCCTACATCGTCGGTATGACTTGACAACTCTATTTTTACATTCGGGTAGTCTTTCAGGAACTTTACAACCCTGTTAAGTTCCGTTTGCGATTCTGGACGAATTGTGGACTTGTCTACGTCGTAAAATATGTTCCTGAGAATGATCGTACTACCTACTTCCATTTTCTTAAGTGAAATATCGAGATTAAATTCCTGAAAATCAGTGCCTTCGGGAATGTTTATGTTTTCCGTGTGAAACAGGTACCCCTGACACTTTACCGCAATTCCGTAATTTTTGCCGCTTGGTAGCGTTACTAAATACTTACCGGTACTACTGTTAGACCTGAACGTAGCCACCAACACCCCTTTATCGTTGTCTATAAGCTCTATGGTCGATTCTAATGGCTTAAGTGATAGTCCATCATTAACAAGGCCCTTTAAGATCGTTAATTTGGCTGATTTGACCTCAACTTCACTTTGAGTTTTTAAGCTGATCATGGCTGTACTCATTGCAGCAATAAGTTGGTCTTGTCCGTTCAACAGAGGCTGTTTTTCCGGGCCGAGGAAGGTGATCTTGTAAATATCCTGTTCACCAAAGCCACCTTGTTTGGCTGAAGCGAAGTATGCCCGGTTACCACTTCCGCTAACCACAAAAAAAACGTCGTCGTCCGGGCCGTTAATAGGATAACCAAGATTTACCGGCGCGCTCCACTTCCCGTTTTTATCGAGAGTACTTTTAAAAACGTCGTATCCACCCATTGATCCATGGCCCTTACTACTAAAATAGAGTGTAACGCCATCGGGATGCATAAAAACGCCATCTTCAGCATACTTTGTATTTATCTCCGGGCCCATGTTCTTAGCAACTCCCCACTCCCCATTTACATCAATATCGCTGTAGTATATATCAGAGGCACCCAGACCGGTTTCTTTGTTGCTGACAAAAAACATTCGCTTCCCATCAAAGGTTAAACTCACTGTTGACTCATGGTACTTCGTATTGATATTTCTGTTCATACGCACGGGTTCTTCCCAATCCAGACCAAATAAAACAGATTCGTAAAGGTCACCGCCATCCGTAGTCGATGCCCGATAAACATAAAGTTTACTACCGTCAGGCGAAAGTCCGGCTGCGGCATCATGAACATCGGTGTTAACGTTCTTACTGAGCTGTTTTGCCAGTTGCCATCTGCCACCGGATTTCTCTGAACTATAAATATCTTCGAAAAATCCATTGTCGTTTAAATCTCTTTTGCCACCAACAGAATTCGGCCTTCGCGAGGTGAAGAAAATCGTCGTTTCATCGGTAGAAATCGAAGGGCCGTATTCTGGAAAAGAAGTATTTATTCCCGGGCCCAGATTATCTACAAAAACACGTTCTGGATTAGCGCTTAATCTTTTTCCCGCCTCACATTCAGAGATTTTCTTTTTCACATCATCTATAAATGCAACATTGGCCCGCGCTTTTACAGAAATCAATTCCAGGTATTCATTGTAATATTTTAGGGCCCGATCCCACTCACTGTTGAGTTGGTAAGTCCAGGCCAGCCAGAAGGAAATATCAGATTCTTTTTTGACTTTTAATTTGTCTGCTGCCTCGAAATATTTGAGCGTTTCTTTGTTTGAAGGGTCCGAATTGAACCAAATAAATCCAAGCATATAATTTAACTCGGCATTACTCGGGTTAAATTTATAGGCGTCGCTAAGCGGCGCGAGAGCATTCCGAAAGAGCTCGTAGCCAGCTTTGTAGTGATCGTGGTGACTCACCGGAAAGTACTTATTTTCGATGAGAAACCTTTTTCGTTGTTCATCAAACTCTTTTCTTCCCTGGATATAGTAATCAGTTCCAACGTCAAGTTTGTGTACGGCATCTTTAAATTCATCTTTTTTCCCAGGAAAATTCGCTTTTTCAAACTCAACGTTCTGAGAGCGTCCGAAAACAAAAAGAGCAAGGGAAACGACTAAAAAAAAGAATTTATTCATCATTAATCAATACATGAGGCGTTAATAAAAGCTTTAGCTCCGGTGACGCCAAGTTCAAGCGCCTTTTTCCAATCATAACAGGAGCCCTCTTCATCTCGCAGTAGCTGTCGTGCTATCCCGCGATTGTAGAATGCAGCCCCATTATTTCCATCAAGCTCAATTGCCCTGGTGGCATAATCCCTGGCCTTTTTATAATCTTGTTCTTTAATGGAAATGGAACACAAATTATTATAGGCAAAAGAGCTCTTCGGGTCTTTTGCGAGCAACGATTCGAAGTCTTTTTGAGCGGCCTTATAGTTTCCGCTTTCAAAATAAGCAACGCCACGATTAATAAGAGCGGTGTTGTAGCTCGAGTCGCGTCTCAAGGCAATAGTGTATAATTCGATCGCTTTATCGTAGGTTTTATTAGCTCTGTATGCGGATCCAAGATTGTTTATGATAAAAGCGTGGGTGCTGTCCATCAGGAGCGCAGTCTGATAGTCGGCTATAGCGCCCGCCATGTCTCCCTTGGCGCGTTTTGCACTTGCGCGATCGTTATATGCGAAGGCATAATTCCTGTTTGAAAGAATAGAGATGGAGTAGTATCCTATGGCCTTGTCGTAATCGCCCTTTTCATAAAAAAACAAACCTTTGTAATAAGATGCTTCCGCGTGTTCCGCATTAAGACGCAGGCAATTGTCGAGGGCAACATTTTGGCTGTCTTTCTGGTTCAAAGCAAAGAATATAAGGCTCTTGTTAAAATAGTTGTCAGGATTTTGTGAGTTCAGCTCAATCGCTTTGTTGATGTCAAGCAGCGCTTCATTGTGTTTTTTTACATTAGTAAGAGCTATGGCGCGGTTGGCATAGGCTTTGTCAAAACCGGGTTTAACAGCCAGGCATTTGTTGAACAGGTCAATGGCTGAATAATAGTCTTTGTTTTTCAATTGACTGATTCCACGATTGTAGTCTTGTTCAGCAAGTTCTTCAGGACTGAGATTTACGGCTACTTTTACAGTGTCCTGCGATTTTAAAAAGGAAAAAGTGAGCAAAAAGAAAAGGCTTAAAAACGATTTCATTAACGTTTGGACATTTACCTTAAATGTACCCAGAGCAGTCTTATCCTAAAACGCCGGGACAAAATCTTCTAAACAAAAGGGTTTTAATAAAATTGATGGCTTTTAAGTCTTCAATTCACATCAGATATTAAATAACTTCTTCAGATAAAGACTACACAGGCGAAGTGTAAGCCTGTCAACATATTTGTATAATATGTATGAAGCACCAAGGACTAACATAAAAGTACTAAGGCCGCTTAGTAAAATATTTGTTGTAAAACCCACATGGAAGCTTAGCACATTGAAAACCCAGGGGGTGAAGCTCAACAGTATCAGGAAATGCACCAGGTAAAACATAAACGAGATGTTTCCCAGGAAAAGGAAAAGTTTTTGGGCAAGGAAATTTTTAGATCTTTCTGAGTGTAAAAAAAAGCAGAAGAGCAGCAGGTCACCGAAGAGATAAGAAATAATATGAGGCACTTTTTCAAAAAAGGAAATTGGACCATAAAAAGAGTTTTTGGTTGAATCCACATAACCAACAAATGGATAAGACGCGAAATAAAGTCCAATGCTAAGGCATAAAAATCGCACATACGTTTTTCCAAAATAAGCGCTGAATTTGGGTATGTTTTTTTCGACTGAGCAAATGAGCATTCCCAGGGTAAAAGCCGCGCCATAATATGCTTCCATTAAAAACACTTGCGCAAGTAACCAGAGTACAAAGACTCTGGTTGCATTTTTCAGGCGGTGTGTGATAAAAAGTAAAATCAAAACCATCCATGAGTTTGCCAGCTCTGTGGGCATGGTCCATAATACCTGATAATAGTTCGATTTTACCGAGAAACATTCAACCAGGCCGTGTCGTATAACCTGGAATAAATTGAGATTGTCGGGTAATAAGCTTTTTACCCAGCCTGAAGTAACCGAATTTTGTGGAATTAGGTCTTTCGTAAATAAATGCGCTCTATGAAAAAGGAAAACGAGGAGCAAAACAGAAAGCGTCGGAATGGCAAGTCTGAAATAACGCTTTATGAAACTCTTCTGCAGAAATACAAAATCTGGTTTGTGAAAGTAGTTGTAAGTTTGAACATAGCCGCTGAGCAGGAAAAAGAAATGTATTGCCATTCCAGGATTATATAGGATATTTAGCGGAGTAAGAGCAATTAATTTATAACCTGAAAAGGCGCTTGTGCTGCTAAACTCTTCGTAAGGGCCTCCAAACACGATATTTGGCCAGAAGGCGTAAAAAAAATGGTGAACAAAAACGATGCAGGCTAAAATGCCCCGAAGTCCATCAAGGAAACGTACGCGATCACTCATCGAATCAAATATAAATTTAATTTGAAGAGTAAAAAAGCAAGGCCTTAAAATCAAAATCTCCCGGTTGTGCACGGGAGATTTTGATCTGGGAGTTTTGTGTGTGACGCGTTAACTCTTTCAACACAGCAAAACCGTATATGTTGGGTAAAGATTATCCAAGGTATGCACGAAGCAGTCGGCTTCTTGAGCCATGTTTCAGGCGACGTACCGCTTTTTCCTTAATCTGGCGTACACGTTCCCGGGTTAGTTGGAATTTTTCTCCAATCTCTTCCAGAGAGTGAGGGTGTTTTCCTGCTAATCCAAAAAATAATTTTACCACATCGGCTTCTCTTTCGGTTAGGGTTCCGAGGGCGCGGAAAATTTCCATTTGCAGGCTTTCGGTTAACAACACCTTGTCTGGATTTGAAGTTGCTTCATTTTGCATCAGGTCGTACATGTTACCACCGTCTTCGTTGGTGCTGCTAAGTGGGGCGTCCATGCTCATGTGGCGTCCCTGGTTACGGAGTGTATCACGGATATCCTGTGGAAGCATATCCAGAGCCTCACTCAACTCGTTGTAGCTCGGCTCGCGCTCTAAATCCTGTTCAAGCTTAGAGATTGTTTTATTGATGCGGTTTATGGCTCCAATTTTATTTAAGGGTAAGCGCACAATCCTGCTTTGTTCGGCCAATGCCTGTAAAATGCTCTGGCGGATCCACCAAACCGCGTAGGAAATAAATTTAAAGCCGCGCGTTTCATCAAAGCGTTGCGCAGCCTTAATCAGGCCGAAGTTTCCTTCGTTAATAAGATCGGGCAAACTCAGACCCTGATTCTGGTATTGTTTGCTTACAGAGACAACAAAACGAAGATTTGCCTTTACAAGCTTATCAAGCGCTCTCTGATCTCCTGCGCGAATTTTTTGCGCGAACACGACTTCTTCCTGTGCCGTAATCAACTCCACTCTTCCAATATCCTGCAAGTACATATCAAGCGAAGCGGTTTCGCGATTGGTAATCTGTTTGGTAATTTTTAATTGTCTCATGGTGGTAATGTTATAGGACCGTTTACAATAAATACGATACCAATCTTTAATCGGTTGGGTATATTTTAAATTGACCAGAAAGCGACTAATAAATAGGTAAAGAAATACCCGTTTTTTACCCCAAAAACAGTGTTTTTTAGAAAAGGAAGTACAAAACCACATGAAAATTAACAAATATTCGTCGGCAAAACTCCTGCTTCTAAAAAAGCAATAAAGGTTAAGTCTGCACGTATTTCTGAAGCGGGAAAATAAAAACACAGCTGTTCTTATTGATGAAGACGATTGATATTGCTGAAAACTATTTTAGAAAGACTTTTGGATATTTCCGATTTTTAGGCCGTGTTAAAACGTTTATACATCAGTAATTTTGCCCTCATTCAGGAAATGGATGTGATTTTTCCGGGCAGTTTGTCTGTGATAACCGGAGAAACTGGTGCAGGAAAATCGATTTTCCTTGAAGCCCTGGGCCTTGTATTAGGAAGACGTGCAGATACCGGGGCTTTAAAGAACAAATCAAAAAAGTGCATCGTTGAAGCAGAATTCGACGTACACAAACTTGATCTGAAATCTTTTTTTGAGCAGCATGAAATAGAAGAAGACAAAACTCTCATTTTGCGAAGGGAGATCAGTGCTGAAGGAAAATCGCGAAGTTTTTTAAACGATTCAGTGGTGAGCCTCGCCGCGTTAAAATCTTTATCAGAATTATTGATTGATGTTCATTCGCAACACCAGACCTTGTTGCTGAATCAAAGCAACTTTCAGCTGGATCTGCTGGACTCATTCGCCGGGACCAAAGATCTTTTCAAACAGTTTAAAAAGGAGTTTTCAGAATTAACCAATCAGAAGAACAAGTTAAGATCTTTGCAGGAACAAGAGTCTCAGGCCAAGAAGGAGCTCGATTACTTTCAGTTTTTGTTTAACGAATTGCAGGAAACAGAGATAAAACAAGGGCTTTTGCAGTCTCTTGAAGAGGAGTCTATGAGTCTGGAAAACGCAGAAACCATCCAGAACATACTCTTAAATTCCTCCAATGCCATTAGTGGTGGTGACATAAATCTTCTTCAGAGTCTTGCACAAATAAAACAATCGTTACAAGGAGTTGTAAAGTATGGCCAGGCGTATGCAGATCTGCTGGAGCGCCTGAACAGCGTTTATATTGAGTTAAAGGATCTTTCCACCGAAATGGAAGATAAAGGTTCTGAGACACAGGTAGACAACGCAAGACTCGAACAAGTGAATTCGCAAATGGATAAAATAAACCGCTTGCTGAAAAAACATAATGTTCATACGGAAGAAGAGCTTTCGAAAATAAAGGACGATATTGAACAAAAGTTGATGCGTTTCGGGTCTCTTGAAACCGAAATTAATAGAACACAAGACTTAATAGAAAAAACACAGAAAATGTGTTTTAGGATAGCGGAGGATCTGTCAAAGAAGAGAAGGGATTCTTTAGAAGGAATTGAAAAGCAAATCAAAGATATGTTAGGGAACCTTTCGTTAGAGAACGCCGTGTTTAAAATAGAATTAGCGAAGTCGACTGAAATAGGACAAACAGGTTTTGATCTGGTGAAATTTTTATTTTCTGCCAATAAGGGAGCGCCATTAAACGACCTGCACAAAGTAGCCAGTGGCGGCGAACTATCCCGACTTATGTTAACACTGAAAGCTCTCCTGGCAACTAAGAAAGAGCTTCCAACTATTATTTTTGATGAAATAGATACGGGGGTGAGTGGAGATGTGGCCGACAAGATTGGTAATATCCTAATGAAAATGGGGCAAAAAATGCAGGTTGTCACTATTACCCATCTTCCTCAGATTGCGAGCAAGGGAAAACATCATTTATTTGTTTATAAAAAAGACGAGCAGGATCAGACATCTTCTTTCATAAAGCAACTAAACAGGGAGGAGAGGGTTATTGAGATCGCCAAAATGCTCAGCACGGGGAACCCAACACAATCTGCTTTGAAAAACGCAAAGGAACTATTGGAATTAAACTGAGCCTTGCAACGGAGGGTTTATTTGTGATTTGAAAAAACTACCAGCATACCCGATTCTTATTTTAAAAATTACCGGACTTTATGTCCTTGTTTTTCTCTGCGCCAGAGTTATCTTCTGTCTGTTCAACAATCCCGCCGGCAGCGACGGAACAGCCACAGAGTACCTGAAGGCTTTTTTTATGGGGTTGAGATTTGATTTGCTTATCATTTCGTTTTTTTTAATGCTTCCAGCCTTATTTTTATTTGTACACCAGGCATTTTTTAAAAACTTAAAATGGATTCCGCTGGTCTCAAAATGGTTTTTATGGGTGACTACACTTTTTCTTTTTTTTATCGCTTGCGCAGATGTTCCTTATTTTTCGCAGTTTGGAAGCCATATTAATAAAAGCGTTATGGTTTGGCGGATGTCCGCCGGTTATTCCTTTAAGCTCGTATTCAGTAGTTTTCATTACTGGGGGTTTTTTCTTCTTTTTCTGTTATTTTCTCTTGGCTGTGTATTTACATTGAATAAATTCTTCAGGGAATATAACACAGCGCTTGCAGACGAAGCCAAAAGACCATTTTGGAAGAATTTGATCATTTTAATTGTAACGGCTTCTTGTCTTTTTGCATTTGCAAGAGGGCGACTAACTTCCAAAAGCACAATGCACGAGGGAATGTCCATCGTTAGCCAGAACGCCTTTGTAAATCAAATTGCCCTGAATGCCAATTTTACATTGATAAAAAGCTTAAGTAGAAAGG
>JAEUTM010000079.1 GCA_016788025.1 Bacteroidia bacterium | reverse complement strand
GTTGAATCCGATAGCAACAGCCAAACGGTTTCCTGGGTGGATATATCCAACCACTTGTTCAGCGTTTACAAGGTTGTAGTAACCGATGTCAATTTTCTCACCGATTTTACCAACTTGTTCCATGAATTTATCACCCACGGTAATATCGTTGTTATAAGGAAGTGTTTTTAATTCTTCGATGCTCGCTGGTTTTTTAGCAAGTGCAATACCTGCAACTGTTTCAGCAAACTGAATGAATTCAGCATTCTTAGCTACGAAATCTGTCTCGCAGTTTACGCTGATTACTACTGCTGTTTTATTGTCTGACGATGTTTTTGCAAGAACCACACCTTCTTTAGCGTCACGGTCTGCACGGTTAGCGGCAACTTTAGCGCCTTTTTTACGGAGGAAATCCACAGCGGCTTCAAAATCACCGTTGCTTTCTTCCAGAGCTTTTTTGCAATCCATCATACCAGCTCCTGTTTGCTGGCGTAATTTGTTTACTTCTGCTGCTGTAATAGCCATTTTCTTATTGTTTATTTATTATTATTTATTTCGGATTTTTTATCCATTAAGCGAATCAACGCTTCAGCTTCATGGTAAAAAAAACGGACAACCTGTTGCCAGAATGACCGCTTTTAAAAATTATTGTTTTAATTATTTTTTTGCTGTCACTCGGCGACGTGGTTTTTTAGCACCACCTTTTTCTTCGTCGTCTTCAGACTTAGTACCTTTGATAATTGCACCTTCAGCTAGCTCTTCCGCTTCGGAAGCGCTCATTTCTTTAGTGTCATTTTCTTCAGTGTTAGCTTCTTTGTCCATTTTACGATCAGCCAATCCTTCTTTCACAGCATTAACCATAAGTTCAATGATGTAAGCGATAGATGTAGAAGCATCGTCGTTAGCTGGTACTGCGTAGTCAACTAAGTTAGGATTAGAGTTAGTATCAACGATAGCAAACGTAGGAATGTTCAAACGTTTTGCTTCAGCTACTGCGATATGTTCTTTAGTAATGTCAACAATAAACAAAGCAGCTGGTAAACGTGTAAGATCAGCGATCGAACCGAACTGAGTTTCAAGTTTCGCGCGCTCGCGGGAAAATTGTAAACGCTCACGTTTCGACACGTTACTAAACGTACCGTCAGCAAACATTTTGTCAATCTGACTCATACGGCGAACAGATTTACGGATAGTAGCAAAGTTGGTTAACATACCACCTGGCCAGCGCTCAGTAACATAAGGCATGTTTACTGTTTTCACTTTTTCCGATACAATATCCTTAGCTTGTTTTTTTGTCGCAACGAATAATACTTTACGTCCAGAACGTGCAATCTGTTTTAATGCATTTGCAGCTTCGTCGATTTTAGCAACGGTTTTGTTCAGGTCGATAATATGGATACCGTTTTTCTCCGCGTAAATGTAAGGAGCCATAGCCGGATTCCATTTGCTTTTAAGGTGACCGAAGTGAGCACCCGCTTCAAGTAGTTCGTTAAATGATGTTCTTGCTGACATTTGTTATCTTCTCTTTCTTTAAATAAAATATTAACGTTTGCTGAACTGGAAGCGTGCACGGGCTTTCTTCTGACCGAATTTTTTACGCTCTACCATGCGAGGGTCACGTGTAATGAGACCTTCTGCACGCAGGTTCTTTTTAAGTTCAGGATTGATTTCAACCAGCGCTTTTGCAATTGCAAGGCGGATGGCTTGTGCCTGACCAGTGATTCCACCGCCGGCAACATTTACTTTAACATCATATGCTTCCTGCGCTTTTGCAACCATTAATGATTGGGTTACATAGTAGTGCAGGGTAGGAGTTTTAAAATACTCTTTATAATCTCGTCCATTTACTTCGATGTTACCTGAACCTGCTGTTACATAAGCGCGGGCTACTGAAGTTTTTCTACGACCGGATGTGTTTGTTACTTCCATTTAATTCTGTATCGATTACTTAATTTTGCTTAAATCTACTTTTTTAGGCTGTTGCGCCTCGTGACCATGCTCAGTTCCCGCAAAAATACGCACATTGGTATTTAAAGCACGTCCTAAACGGCCTTTTGGTAACATACCGTGGATCGCATGAGTGAGGATTTCAGTCGGCTTTTTCGCCATTAACTCTTTTGGAGTCGCGAAACGCTGACCACCTTGGTACCCAGTATAACGGATGTATTCTTTATCTGTTAATTTTTTGCCCGTAAAACGAACTTTATCAGCATTGATGATAATAACATTGCTCCCAGCATCAGCATGGGGAGTGAAACTCGTTTTATGTTTTCCGCGAAGTAGGATAGCAACTTTCGAAGCCAAACGTCCAACTACTTCATTTTCAGCATCAACCAGCAACCACTCTTTCTCAGCAGTAGCTTTGTTGGCAAATTTTGTTTTGTAACTTAATGCGTCCACTTTATCTAAATTTTAGTGTTTTCCCCGAATTAGGGGGTGCAAATGTATGAAGTTTTTTTTATTGAACAAAACTTTTCTGAAAAAAACGGGCTGTTTTTCAACATTTTGTTAGCTCCCAAAGATAAATTCAGCGTTTTTTGAGGTGGTTTCCGCTACCTCGTTTATGGAGCTGTTTTTTAACAAAGCTACTTTTTTGGCAATTTCCAGCAAATAAGCAGGCTCATTCCTCTTTCCCCTAAACGGAACTGGGGCCAGGTATGGGGCATCGGTCTCTAAAACGAGGTGTTCCAGGTCTATTTGCTCCACAACCTTGTCTAAACCGGCATTTTTAAAGGTTACTACACCACCAATCCCGAGTTTAAAATTACCCAGGGCCAAAATCTTGTTCGCTTGCTCGAGATTGCCCGAAAAACAATGAAATATGGCCCTTGGAAGGGTTTTGTATGAGCTTAGGATCTCATAAATGGGGTCAAAGGCTTCGCGGCAGTGAATGGAAATTCCATAATTGAACTCCAAAGCCCAGTCTATTTGTTTTCTGAAGGCCATTTTCTGCTCCTCAAAAAAGGTTTTGTCCCAATACAGATCTATTCCAATCTCACCAACTGCCACAAACTTTCTCTTGTCAAGCCACTCTCTTACAATTTTTAATTCTGTTTCCACATTTGCGTTTACATGACAGGGATGTAAACCCATCATCGCAAAACAGTTTCCAGGATAAGCCTTTTCCAACGCCAGCATTGAATCTATGGAGGCTGAATCGATGTTTGGCAAATAGAATTTTTTAATGCCATTCGACATCGATTTTTCAATCAATGCAACCCGGTCCGAATTAAATTCTTCTGCGTAAAGGTGTGTGTGCGTATCTACAATCTGCATAGTTAAACGAGTGCATCCATAGTTACTTTCACAACATTGTTAAGCTCCGACTTGCTGCTTCCGCTCTGGCTAAGGATCTTGAGACCGCATAGCGCATTATATAAATATGGACCGTAAGACTTAGGAGGATTACTTAGTTTGATGGCTTTACTTTCCTGCGCCTCCGCCAACCAATTGGCAAAAAGCTCCTGCATGTTGTCTTTATTGTTGCAGATTACCTCCGCGGTTTTTTCACATTGTTTGCTCATCTCTGCGGCTGCATTTACCATCAAACAACCGTTATCTCCGGGGTTGTTCACCAAATGATTCACCACTTCTTTAAACAGGTGCTCAATTTTCTGCAGACCATTTAGTTTTTTCTGATCTACATTATCGTAAAATTCTTTTTCTTTTCCTTTGTAATGCTCAAGCGATTGTAAATAAAGATTATGCTTGTCTTTAAAAGTATCATAGAGACTGCTGCGGCTTAAACCAGTTGCTTTTAAAATTTCGTCTATTGAGGTACCATTGTATCCTTTTTGATGGAATATGGTGGAGGCGGCATCGAGTACTTTAACTCTGTCGAATTGTTTTACTTTTGGCATAAACGTTCGGATTTGTCTACCAAATTTATGTCAACGGAACAAATATTCCAAATAGACAAAAAATAAATTTCTCTAAAATCGACGGAAATTTACCAGACCCCAAAATGGATCTCCATGTTCTCCTTAAACCAGTGTTCGAAACCGTATTGTTTGGTTAACTGTGCTTTTAATTCCGGTACTGTATATATTTTTTTCTTTTTAGGCGGGATAAAAAGTGCAGGATCGGGACGAAGCACTTCTACCTTCTTTGCAAAATAAACAATACCGCCATCTTCGTTGGCAATTCCAAGTATGGTGCCGGGCAAGCCGTTAAAACTCTCTGGTCCATAGGAAGGTATTACATCATAACTGAACCAGGCATAAATACGCGTACTGTCATTGGGTTCCCAAACAGCTTTACGACAGGTATACCCGGCAATTTTCCTTGTACTTTCACTGATGTGCCAGCGGCGTTTTTGAAGTGTGTCAGTTAAATGGAGTTCTTCACCCCACATGCTTTTAATAAGGTAACGTTTGTTCTGCGCCGGATACTGGTACACGGTATTCTTTGTGGTCGTCCAGCTGTATGTTTCCTTTAGATCGCTTTCCTGCGGGCGGAAGAGAGAACAGGTATCGGTTACAAATAATTCGAAATAATCTATTTTTATTTTGTCTTCTTCCTTTATCCAGCGCTGAATCTGTTGATTCTTTTTAAAGCGCTTGTACAGATTGGTTTTACGCTCGTAAGTGATCTTAGCAGACGTAATTTGTCCAAAGGCAGAGTAAGTCTGGCTAAGAATCAGCAAAAACAAAATGGTTATTCTAAAACTCGTCATCACCTTCAACTTTGGTTTTTTGGTTATTAAATTTATAAAGCAACTTGAGCATGAAATAGCGTTTAATGATCTGTGTTTTATTATCCACGATCTGGTTGCCGGTAATATAACGCTGGTTATCGATGTTCTGGTTAAGGAGATCATATCCATTCAACGAAAGCACAAGATTGTCTGTTTTGAGGAAAGATTTAGCAAGGGTAGCATTCCAGATAAAATACTTCAGGTTATATCCTGGTGTACGATTGCCATTGTCGGTATATTTTCCATCGGTGTAAATGATAAATTTCCACGGTAGCCTTAATACCACAGATCCTTCCAATCCATAAGTAAAGTAAGGTTGACTGGATTGCAGGTTTAGATTAGATTCCGGCATATTATAACTGTAGTTTCCGGACAACCAGATTGAATATTTCTCGGCATTTTTTTCAAGCTGTAATCCCGGATTCAGGCCGCGATTCAGAGAAACGTTCTTCACACCGTTTACATAAGACACATTGTTAGAATAATTGCCGTTGAAGTTGTAATACACCTTCATGAATTTATTGAAGACAGGAAAGCCTCCGCCAAACCATAAATTCGCGTAGTAGTTTCCGTTAACATTTATGGGCTGCGTAGTAGCCTGCCCCGCAGAATTAAATAGAGTGGTATTGGAAATCTGATTGTAGGTATTCCCGTAGTTCCCGCCCGACCAGAAGTTACGATCACTAATTCCTTTGTAGAAATAGTAGTTAACCGAAACGTTATTGCTAAAGGTTGGTTTAAGGTTCGGATTTCCTATGGAGATTCTGTTAGGATCGGTGTTGTCAATTACCGGCTGCATCTGCTGGAGATCCGGCTGCTGTGAATTGCTGAAATAGTTAACCTGGAAATTGGACCCCTGGTTGATCTTGTAATTAAAACTGGCCAGAGGTAATAGGTTATTTACTGATAATTTTAAGGTTGTGTCTTTTGTAAGGTTGTGATTCTCCTGGTAAACGTTACGCGCATAACTTCCAAGGGAAAGCCTGTATTTTTTTACCTCATAAATGAATTTTAATCCCGCGCGGTTAATTACACGTTTGTTATCGAAATTGTTAGACAAGGATGCATTTGGAATGTCGTAAACCGTCCCAGAAAGATCGAAGGTCTGGCGATTATTTGTATTATGATTATTCGTAAAGTTATAACTAAGCTCCGTTTTGAATTTCTTCGTAAAAGGTTCAATGTAGATAACTGAAGCGTTTTGTTCCAGTTTAAAAATATCCTGGGTGCGTTCCTGCGCAAGACTACTGTCGGCCTTCTGGCCCTGGTAATAAATAAAATCTGTTTTTAGTTGGTTTATATTCCTACTTGTTTTGTAAAATGGCTGATAGGTAAAGCTGAGGTTGCGGTCCTTTTTCATAAAATTCCTGCTTAGCTTTATCAGAACATTTCCGTCCGTACTCTCACTTCTGTTTTTGTTGTTTACAACGGTACGCCTTGTTGTTACACCTTCCTCCGAATTAAAATCATCCGTTTGGGTATTTGTGTTCCGGGAAAGATTGTATGTCAGTTTCGGTGCTACCGTTAGTTCGGTAAGAGAATCGAGTTTTTGAATAATTCTGAAATTAAAAGCATGATTCTGATTGTTGCTTTCGCTGTCCTTCACTTTAAAATTGGTGTAAGCGGTATCCTGGAAAAAGAACTGGGTATTTGTTTCGCTGTGTACCTGCAATTGACTCTGGTTAAACGTGTAATCCGAATTAACCTTGGTGTTTTTGCTGAGTTTATCATTAAAGTAGAAGCCAGATTTAATTGTCCTTGGAATTCCGGTGCCCTGGTTGCCGTTATTATTCCAGCTTCCTGTCTCATCATTATAACTCCATTGTTCTTCCCCGGTCAGCCCATATTTGTATGCATCACCGTTGCCAAAGGCTTGTTTCGGCGTGTTGGCAACTATTCCGAAGAGCGAGATCTTTTGGCTCCCCTTAAATTTATTTGCGAGTAATTCTCCTTCATAAAATTTCTGGAAATCACTCGCGCCAGAAGTTTTTCCGAAATAACCTTTTTTAGAATCCTCTTTCATTTGCAGGTTGACGACTTTCAATGTTTCATTGGCGCCTTCTTCCTGGCTTTCGTTTTTCTTGTCGTACACTTGTACATTTTCAATGGCATTCGCGCCCAGGTTTCTCGTTGCAATAGTCGGATCGCTTCCGAAAAATTCATCACCATCAACCAACACCTGGTCTACATCTTTTCCCTGTATGGAAATTTTTCCATTGGCATCTACTTTAAACCCAGGTAAACGTTTTAAAAGATCTTCAACAGTTGCGTTAGGCGCTGTTTTAAAAGAATCGGCCGTAAACATCAGAGTATCGCCCTTGTAGTAACTTTTTTCTTTGGCAGCGATAATCTCTACTTCGTTAAGAGCAAATGATTTTGGAGGCAACTGCACGTTTTTTAAATTAAACACCGAGTCTTTTGGTGACGGTAAAAGAAAATACGTTTTGTCGCTGAAGCCCGGATGAGATAATGTGATCAGATACGTATCAAGCGGAACGGTGATAGATTTAAAAAAACCGTCAGGACCCGAACGCGTAAACGCTACCAGGCTCGAATCGCTGAATTTCAGAGCCATCATTAAAACGTTTGGAAGTCCTTTCTGTGAAGTGTCGCTCATGTTGCCATGAAGCCTGATGTTTTGGGCTTTGGAGAAAAATGAGAACAAAAAAAACAGGGCTAGTATTTTTTTAGTCATGGGTCGGGGTTTGCTTAGCAGTTATCCTAAAAATAACTTCTGTAATAATAAAAGTATCAAAAAAGGTTACAAAACCATTGCACAAAAAGGGTGATTTAAACATTTTAGCTTTTTTTAAGGAATGCATACAAACAACAGTTTCAAACGCATGAACTACTATTTATGAGGTCATACACCTGGAGCTTACACGAAGTTCATGAAAAGAAATTATATCGGGTGTTAACGGATAGTTAATGTTGTAATTGAAGAATTTGTGGAAAGGAACAGTCATTAATTTATTATTTCGGGTTTCGCGTTTAATGTTGGATAAAATTTTGAACGCGGAAAAGCTATAAACCTTAAACCTGAAACCCGAAACCTGAAACTCGAAATAATAAACCTACAACCCCATCCCGTTCAGAGTAAAGGCCACCGACATGTAGAAACGGTTAAAGCGTTCGTAAGGAAAGGCTGTGACTGACTTGTTGGAAGAATTCCATTGGCTGTGCATTAAACCAAAGTCGTAACCGGCTTTTATAAGAATGGTTTGGCGGCCATCTAACAATCCAAAACAAATAGCGGGACCAACAGTGTGAAAACCGTTATTAAATTCGAGAAAGC
>JAEUTM010000062.1 GCA_016788025.1 Bacteroidia bacterium | reverse complement strand
AACTCAACATTATGAAAGTGCCACAAAAATTAAAATGGGCGTATCTAAGCGAAGCAGAAGCCAGACAAAAAGGAGCGGACATGAGCAAGTTCGACAAGCTGAAAAAAATCCTTTACAAAATGGAGCAGATTTTTTTCACGGCTGGCGGTAAACCAGAGAACCTCAAAAAAGCCATTCTAACTGGCAGAGGAAACCGAAACAAAGAAGTCAACGGATTAGGATTAGTGGACGGATATGAAATTGATATGTCTGGCATTGATGAAAACTCAAGCTTATCCTCCCTATTAGGTGCAACGGTTTACCAAGATGAGTTTGTAAATGGCTTGGAAGGCACAGAAGGATTAGGCTCAGCCGTTGCAGCAGGAGCAGCCGTAGCATCAGCCACAACTGTGATGACAGCGATTGCAGCACTCTTAAAAGGCGTTGGAAATTTATTCCCGAATAAAAAGAACAATGCCGATTTTAAAGAAGAAGGTGGTGGTGGCGAAGCATCAGCCGATACATCAGACAGCGGTGGCGGTGGTGGCGGAGAAGATGCTCCAACCGTAAGAACGAATAGCAGTTCAAGCAACGGAGGGTCAAACAACAGCAGTTCATCTAGTGGTGGTAATGACAATTCCGAAAGTAGCTCCCCTCCAGCAACCAATGACAACGGTAACACCAACATGCAGCGTAATGATTCCAGTAATTCCTCTCAGGATAATAACAGCGCAGAAGACAACGGCACGAACGGAAGTGCCAATAAAGATGCGGATGCTGGTGGTGGCGGAGAACAGAAAAAAGGCTTAAAAGATTTTTGGGAGAACAACAAAAAATGGATAAAGCCAGTAGGGATTAGTGCCATATCAGCAGCAGCAATATTTGCTATTTACAAAGCTGTAAAAAGTCACAATGAAAACAAACCTACTGTTAAAAAACCACAAGCAGCGTTGAACGGAGTTGGAAGAAGAAAACGCAGAAGAAAAACAAAGGGAAAGCACAGAGGACAACATGGAAAAAAATCAAATGTCGCCTTAATGTAACACAGAAAAATTAACCCTTTAAAAAAAAGAAACATGAGCAAAAAGAAAAGTAAAACATCCAGTAAAGCGAAACAAGCACAAGTACTGGCATTAACCAAAAAACTAGAAACTAAAGGCGACGCTAAAAACAGTGCCATTGAAGCGTTGAAAGATTTAGTTGTAGGTGTTGTAGGCGGAGGTGTAGCAGGTGCAGCTATCGGCAAACCCTCACTTTTGGTTGGGCTGGGAACATCGCTCATCGGGCATTATAGCGGAATGCCAATGGCAACAAGCTTTGGACTTGGGATGATGGCTTCGGGAGGTTATCAAATCAGTTCAGGTGTCAATGGATTATCAGGCATGGACGAAGTGAAAGAACGTATCAAATCATTTGGTACAAATATCAAACAACGTTTATACCTCGATAAAATCATCAAGCCAAAAGCAAAGTCCGCAGAGGATGGCACGAACGGAATGGGAAGCGTTCAGTATTTTAAATACCCCAAATCCGAAACGCAAGAACTCGATATGGGTTCGCTGGAAAACATCGAGAAAGAAATAGCTTATCTCGGTGAGCAATATGAACGCAAACAAATGTCTGGAGCATACGATGATATGTCAGGCATTGAGGATGAGAAAATCTATTAATCCTCAAAAAAACAAAAGGGGCTGTAAGCCTTAACGTTCCTAATAAAATCAATACAGTTTATGTAAACCCTATTTCAGATAATTAGTGGTACAGGAAAGCTACGCCCTTTTTTAAACAAAAAAATAAACCAAAGTAAAACCAAAAAAAAAGAAAATTATGTTAGACGTATTAGAAGGAGTAGAAGAATACAACAACGTTGGAGCCTTGTTAGGATTAGAGGGCTTAGATGGTAATGATGAGTTACTTGGCGCATTACGCAGAATGAATCCGATTAAACGCTTACGCACGATTAACAAGTTAGCGAGTTCTGGAGCAGTAAGCAGAGGCTCACGAGCAGAAATGGAAAAACATTTTGCTGAGTTACCAGTACACATCAGAGAAGGTTTAGCAAAAGGCGATTTGCGTTTAGCCGACACCGTGATTTACAGCATAAAGCCTGTGAGTTCCAAAACGATTAAAATGTTTGAAACGCAGGACGATAAAGAAATCGGATTACGCAACGTGTCGAATGCAAAATTACCAAAGAACCAAGCATTCTTAGTAAGTGGTATTGTGTTATTAGCTGGTGTTGCTGCTGAAATGACAAAGGACAAAGTGATGGCAACAAAGTTCGGAGCATTAGAAGATTTTGCGCCCATTACCAATGGAGAGTTCTCATTAAAGAGCAACAAAAAACAAATCGTTCCAGAAACGAGCAACAACGTTTTCAAAACAAGTAATATGCACAACGTGCCATTGGGCTATTACAAATTAGCGAACCCACGTTTAATCCACGATGACATCTTAATGGAATTTACCGTTGAGTTAGGAACGATGGATGGCTTAGACCAAAAGACCCATTTGTTTGTGGGCTTACACGGAACCATTACTACTCCATAGTAGGTAACACATCCCAGAAAATAAAGTCCGCTGCAATAAGCAGCGGACTTATTAAAAACAAAAAAATAAACTACCATGTTAAAGCCAGTAAAAAAAAGATTCGACATACAAATTACAACTGCCAGAGAAACTGTCAACAAATCATTTGAGTTGGATAAAAATATCAAAGCAGTTAAAGGTGTATTAGTGACTTCCGATAAAGATGATTTACTGTATTACAGAGGAACACAAAAAATTGAAATCAACAATGCAGAGTTCTTTCCTGATAATTACGAAAGTAAATTATTGATGTCTGGCATCAATGTACCGCCAAAACAACGCTACTATGACATTGGTAATGTGAGTCCAGGAAACGGCATTATTAAACTCAGTTATACCGATGCAGATGATGGAAGAACGGCCTTTGTTCCTTATCGTGTTTCTCTTTATGTGGATTGTGAAATGGAGGATGAGTTATGATACAAGAGCAAGTAATAATCACACCCATCCTCATTACCAAAGCTGGTCAGGTAAAACATTTTCAAATTAAGCTACCGAAAACAGCCAAGCGAATCATAGGTATTGAATTAGGAGGTCGTTTTATCCCTGCTCCAAAAACAGATGATACAACTCATAAAGCAAATAATGAGGTTACGGTCACACAGCCACAGGCAAGCGTTCCAGCAGAGAATGACAGACCTACCGCCTTTAAGCGGAATGCGGTTGCAGGCGAGTTGAAATTACAAAGCTGCGAAGAAGCTAATATTTTTTACGCTGGTCATTTGCAATCAGATAACAATATGGGCTATGGCGATTTTTCTCAAAACGCCTTTTGGAAAGTAAACCCATTCACGCATCAGGGGATGTCATTCGAGGAAGTTTTGATTGTAGATGCTGAAAGCACCATCATACAAGGGGTTTATAAAGACCGATTGGGAGAGGAACAACAAACTAATATCAATTACCTCTTGAATGTCTATCTGTGGTATCAACGATAAAAAGCTAAAAACATGAACATAGCATTAGCCTTAGAATATATCCCACGCCGAATGAAAGAACTCGGTTACGGCTCAGATTACTACATACGCTTCCGACACTTTGTGTTGCAACCGAGCGAGAAACTAGAGATTGATGCCTACAACCAATTCTATATTCTGGTAGAAGAAATCAACGATGCGAGTGTGGTGTCTGACTTTGGATTATTTGATATAGCAGAAGACAAAACCAATGAACAAACCTACGAGCATCAGGGAGAAATTAAAATCAACAACTACTCTAACAGAATTAACCATATCCGATTCATACAAGTCATTCCAAAACATAAACCAATAACAACACCTAAAGAATAAATATTATGCCCATTCAATTTGACAATTTCGACCAGAACAAAATTGACCGTTTAAAAAATCACTTAGCTGCAATGGCAGAAAAAGGAAAAGCAAAGTTCTATGAAATTTTTGTGGACACTTTGAAAGCCGTTATCAAAACAGATGAAGTAAGCGACTTTGATAGTTATGAAGATTACATGAATGCTGATACCGAGCAAATCAAAATCATCATTTACAATTCTGCTCAATCTCCACGCAACGACCAATTTGTTTTTCTTTTAAAAGCACGTAATCGAGAAGAAGCCACAAACTTAGGTTTAAGTGGAATGCCGATTAAAAAATTCTCTCGTAATAATGTAAACGAATGGAGAGAAGAACAAAAATTCAAAGGCGAACAACACCATGAAATTTCTCGATTAAAACGTGAATTGGCAGAGCAACGCAGAGAGTTAGAAGAAAAAGAAGAATACATCGAAACATTAGAAAATCTGATTGAGAAAGCCAAACAAAACGGAAACAAAATCGGTGGTGTGCATTTAGGAGATGTGTTATCGGTTGCGTTTGAAGGATTGGTAAGAAGAAATACACATTTGATTTCTAAAATACCAGCCGTATCTGGACTAGCTGGAATCATTGAACAGGATAATCAACGTTTAGAAATTGACATTCAAAAAACAACACCAGAAACCGAAGTCAGCTTTAAAAAGAAAGACACGGCAACTGCTCCACCAGCATTATCAGAACAAGAACAAGCCTTTATCAATCTGTTCAAAGAATTGGAAAAACAATTTACAGAAGATGAAATGGGCTTAGTGATGGAAGTGCTGGATGAATTAAGCAAAGACAAATCACAGTTACAAACGGTGCTGGAATTGTTGAAAGACAACGAAGAACAAAACGAAGCTTAAAAGTTTAATCATTAAAAATTAATTATCACATGACAAAATTTAGCTATGAACTAGAGATAGCAGCCAGTAAGGAAAGCGAAGCAGAAACCAAAATCAAAGCTTTAACGGTTTTGGCTTCCAAACTCAGTGCGAAAGAATTGGAAAAACTCGCACACATCGTTAAGAACGACCCAGTAAAAACAGCAATGGCAAAACAAGCATTAGGCGTTTAAAAAATCATTCGGATAGTAACAAACATGCAGAAACCCATTCCATATAAACACAGCAAGTCAGATGAAAATGACGAGATGAGCCTGAGAGAAAAATTACTCTGGTCGGTTCTTGGTGCTGCTGGGGTGACTGGTTTAGCGATAGTGATTAAAAAGTTTGTCATTAATAAAATTGAAGATAAAGCCCACGAAAAAAGTTTTGAAGACGGCACACCACAAACAATTGCCAAGCAAATCAAAATGGCTTTTGAGAATGATGGTTACTGGGGAACTGATATAGTAACATTGAGAAAGGTATTAACAGAAATAAAAAGCAAAGCACAACTAAAAAAAATATTTGATGCTTATACCAAAGAATACCACAACAACCTATACAAGGATATGAGTGATGAATTGCAGACGAGTGAATATAACGAAATGCTGCAAATCATCGCTGCCAAGCCAGACAAAGAAGGACAAGCACCGACAACCAACCAATACACCGCATGGGCTAAACGTTTGAAAGCTGCTTTTGATAAAACATACGGCTTTATTTCCGGTACGGATGAGAAAGCCATTAAAGCTGTATTTAATGAAATCCCCACGCAAACAGCTTTTATACAAGTAGGCAAAGCTTACTACAAAGAGTTTGGGGAGAATTTAATTACGGTATTAAAAGGCGAATTAGAAGTATGGGAATACGGGGACTATATGAAAATCATTACCGCCAAACGAAAAGCATAAATCATAAAACGATGAACACTAAAACGAAAGATAAACAAACGAAACCAGCTGAAGCCAAAAAAGGCAGCGGTAAAAAATGGTTGCTATTGGGATTGAGTGTAGCTGCCACAGGCGCATTGAGTTATTTCGGTTTTCAATATTGGAAAAAACATAAGCAGGGAGAAGATGAGGGCAACAATGATATGCCTGATATGAAAGAAGACACTCCATCAACTTATGTTCCGCCAAAACCGAAAACACAAGCTACTGCAACACCTAAAGATGGATTCCCATTAAGCAAAGGAAGTAAAGGGGCAAACGTCAAAGCCTTACAGGAAGCATTAATAGCCAAATACGGTAAAGCGATTTTACCTAAGTACGGTGCAGATAGTGACTTCGGTTCTGAAATGGTAGCAGCCTTAAAAAAAGTTGGCTTACCAGAAAGCGTGAGTGAAACCACTTTTAATCTTTTGGTAAAAGGCAGTAGTCCAGACCATGCAACGGTTGCCAAAGATTTGTATGCAGCAGCCTTGACAAAGAATTTTAATAAAGCAATGAGTTTATTAAAAACACTTCGCAACACAGAGGACTATAAAGCAGTCAGCGACACCTTTGTCAATTACCGCATCGGAAGCGTAAGGCAAACATTAGTCAATGGTATGTTGAACAGCTTTACAGATGCCAAACAAAAAGATGCCATTCGTTTAGCCTTTTCTAATATGGGTTTAAAATACGATGGCAACAAATGGTCGTTAAGTGGGATTGATGATGCGAAACAATTAATCACTATTCAGGACACACAAGTTTGGAAAAACCCCAGAGCATCCGTTCGAGTGCCACGAAACATGGTATTGGGTAAAGCCATTACAACTCGTGGAGCTTACACACTTTTTGAAAATGAAAACCAATATTTTTTGGTACAAACCCAACACATCAAAGAACACAACTAAAAACGCATTATGACATCAACAGAAAAAACAACCAATAATAAACGCAACATCAAATTCATTGTGGTGCATTGTACCGCTACACCAAGCAACACTACCATTGAGAGCATTAAACGCTACTGGAAAGACGTACGTGGATGGGGCGACCATGTAGGCTACCATTACATCATCGAAGCCGATGGAGATATTATCCAACTGTTAGCGGAGAATAAAAATAGCAATGGAGTTTATGCTCACAACAACGAGTGCATCAATATCGCTTACGTCGGTGGTGTTGATAAAGCTGGTAAACCAAAAGATACTCGCAGCAAATCACAACAACATGCCATGTTCGATTTGATTGTGAAACTAACCGAAACATACAAAGGCGCAAAAGTGCTTGGACACAGAGATTTTCCAAACGTAGCCAAAGCTTGTCCCTGCTTCGATGTGAAAACATGGTTAGCCAATTACACACCAGACATTGAACCTAATATCTAAACAGTAAAAAGTAACAAATCAAATGAGCAAAGAAGTAGAGGAATTTATTAAAAGAAATGCAGCCGATGTCATTCGTAGCGTGCAAAAAACAAGCCTCTTCCCTTCTGTAAAAATGGCTCAAATGATTATTGAAAGTAGTGGCAAAGATGAACATGGAAAATTTGGAATAGGTAAAGGATTAGCGGTTAGAAAAGCAAAAAATTATTTCGGCATCAAAGCAGATAGAAGATGGAAAGGAAAAAAGATTGCACTATCGACCCCTAGAGATGGAAAGCCAATAAGTTATTTCCGAGTATATCCAACTGCACTTGATAGCATGAAAGACCATACGATTTTTTTACTAGCTAATGTACGATACAAAGCCAATGGTGTATTTACATCCAAAACTCCTGAAATGCAAACAGAAGCTTTACAAAGGGCTGGATATTCAGAAAGCCCAAATTACAGCAAAGCACTCAGAGGATTAATATCGGCTTATGGATTAAAAGAACTGGATAAGAAACAAGCACACGATGATTTTACCATTTGGTATGTATTAGGAAGTGCGATGGTTTTAACGGCTACTGCCTTTGCCTTTAAAAAAGAGATAAAAGAAATATTAAAACTAAAAAAGCCATGAACATCATTAACTATCTAAAGGAACTACTAAAGGACAAAACCAATAATTACAGCTTGAGAG
>JAEUTM010000053.1 GCA_016788025.1 Bacteroidia bacterium | reverse complement strand
ATACAAGGCCATTTCAATGCCGTTGAGTGCGGCTGCTACTCCAAAAATGACAATGTTAATGAGAAGAATAATTTCGCCTACCTGTAAATTCGCCCTGCGTGTAAGGTATAAAGCCAGCACTTCCGTACCATCTATAACACTTCCCCCTCTCATAGCGAGTCCAATACCTGCGCCGAGGAAAAGCCCTCCGAATACGGCTATCAATAATTTATCCTGTGTAATAACAGGAAAATGGATGGCATGTAACAACCATAAGACAACTGACAGTGTTACGATAGCCAATAGAGTTTTAATTGCGAACAGTTTCGATACTTGTCTGAAGCCCAAAAGGATAAAAGGAAGGTTCAGAAGAAAAATGAAGATAGAAACATCCGTTTTCATAATACCGGCCAGTAAAAGAGAAATACCCGTTACACCTCCATCCAGTAAACCATTGGGAATGATGAATCCTTCTAGTCCAATGGTTGCGCAGAGGATCCCGGCGATGATCATGAGGGAGTCCTTAATCCAGGTGTGCAGGTGAAAGACTTCTTCTTTATGATTCTGAGTGGGAGCAAAGTGTTTCTTAACCGTATGACGACTCCTGGTCAAATGGCGTTTAAGGATCTCTGAGCCACGCTTTACTCGTTCCATACGAAATGTGTTTTGAAAGAAAAAATGTGTTTGAAGGGCCCATGAAAGTACTACAATGCTCCGAAGAAACCAAACCAATAAACTTTGAGAAATATATAAGGGTAGACTGCCATAAGGTTGTCACAAAGGCTACAGATCTTTGTCTTATAATAAATACGATATGGTAAACGTGTATAAAACCAATATTACTCACAAGAACCAGGCGCTGGCTATGTTAGGAAGTTTGCATCAGCAGTTTCCGGGCCGCAGTTTTAATTTTGACCTGGAAGATTGCGACAAGATCCTGAGAGTTGAAGGTGTTAACGTAAATTCTGAAGAAATTATAAAGACCCTGAATTTACAAGGTTTTTGCTGCGATGAGCTGCAGGATTAGCAAGTCCGTATTTGAAAACGAATGATTTTTTAAAACAAAAAGCGAGGATAAAAAGCTATTTGTATATTTGTTAATCAAAATACCCAAAATGAAGACCAGATTCAGATATTTAGCAGCAGCCATCATAATATTTTCCCTTGTTTTATTTGCAGGATGTAAAAGGACTGATGCGAATTTCACTACCGATAAAGATTCTTACAAGATAGGAGAAACAGTGCGGTTGACCTCTACTTCCAAAGGTGTAAAAGCTGCTTACTGGATCCTTCCCAATGGTTCAAGTGTGAAGGGGGAGACGGCGACCTATCTTATTCCAAAGGGAAGTCCGAATACTCTGTCTTTTAGTTATTATGTGCGCAGTAGGATGGGTAAAGTAAGTGAATTTACCAAGGATGTTAAAGTAGTAAATGGCGCTCCGCCTGTTGTCGAAACCGGCAAAGTTGTTTTATGGTCAACCTGGACCGCAGGATATACGCTATATATTTCCGCTGGATCCACTAGTGGGGATCAATTCTACGACGGAGTTATTGTAAATACTCATGCTTTAGACCCCGGTTGTTCGGCATCAAACGCTTTAACACTAAATATGGAGCCAGGGACATATTATGTCTGGGCAGATTCTCCTTACAAAGCTAATGTTTGGTCTCAAAACATTACGGTTACAAAAGGATCTTGTGTTTCGCTAAGGGTAACTCCGGTATTTTAGTTTGGGTTCTCTACCCAATCTCCGTGTTCCCTGATCAGGTTGATCAATTCGTCCACGGCAGTTTCGCTGGTTACATTTTTTTTCACCACTTCTTTACCTTTGTATAAGGAAATTTTTCCCGGACCTGTGCCCACGTAACCGTAGTCAGCATCGGCCATCTCACCAGGACCATTCACAATGCATCCCATGATGCCAATTTTAATTCCTTTCAGGTGATCGGTACGCTCGCGGATTTTCTGAGTGGTTTCCTGCAAATCAAATAAAGTACGTCCGCAGCTCGGGCAAGAAATGTATTCTGTTTTGCTGATCCTTGTTCTGGAAGCCTGGAGAATGCCGAATGCTGTGGAGTTACATACTTGCGTAGAAACACAATCCTTCTGTTTTATCCAGATCCCATCTCCAAAGCCATCGATAAGCATTCCACCCATATCGGTACTGCTGTAGAGTTGAAACTCTGATTCGTTCAGCCCGGCGTAATTACATTTAATGATAAATGGCAGATCGCAATTGTTATCCATCAGTTCAATACCCATGCGACGTAGTTCCGGCATGGTATGCTTGTTGAAGGAATCCAGGACGAGACATACCTTGTTTTCGTTTTTGATCCGGCCAATAAAATCTTTGGTTAATGTATCAATATCCACAGCTACAAAATTCAGATGCTGCGATTTTTCTGGCGCTCTGAAATACTCTTCTCCACAGAACAAGGGATAATGACGTTCTTTATTTTTGTTTTTTAACCAGTTTTCCGAATTGAAGATCAAACCAAGCGTTCCCGGGATTTCGAAATCAATATTTTTGTCGCCCAGGAAAACATAATCTACGGCGAGGTCGGTCAGGTTCCACTTATCGAGCGGCACAGAATAATTATAACCAACACCAAACAAACTCGCTGCCGTGATCTCTTCTTTCATGCTGTAGTCTGCAATCACACGGGGCACGTTGGATTTACCGATGTTTATTACTTCGCGGCTCGCTCTGCGACTGTGGTCGTAGGGGCTGTATGGAATTTCAGATTCCAGCGCTTTAATAATCTTGTGTTCCTTTCGTTTTGTGTACCGCTCAGCCAACATTTTGGCAACGGGCATCTCAAATTCGGGTTCTTCCGTTAAAGACACACGAATTGTATCGCCAAGGCCGTCTTCCAGTAAGGTTCCAATGCCTACAGCTGATTTAATCCTGCCGTCTTCACCATCACCGGCCTCTGTTACTCCGAGGTGTAAAGGATAGTTACGATTGGTCTCCATCATTTTCGCAACCAGTAAGCGATAGGCTTGCACCATCACTTGTGTGTTACTGGCTTTCATGGAGATGACAATATTATAAAAGTTATTGTCTTCACAGATCCTCAAAAATTCGAGAGCACTTTCTACCATGCCTAGTGGCGTATCGCCATAACGACTTAAGATCCTGTCGCTAAGAGAACCATGATTGGTGCCAATTCGCATGGCGGTTCCATACTCTTTGCAAATCTTAACCAGGGGTGTAAAACGGTTCCTAATCCGGTCAAGTTCTGCCTCGTAAGCCGAGTCTGTATAGTCTATGGTTTCAAATTTCTTTTTGTCAGCATAATTTCCGGGATTCACTCTTACTTTTTCAATCACCCGCGCAGCAAATTCGGCAGCATTGGGTGTAAAGTGAATGTCGGCACAAATAGGAGTATTATATCCTCTGGCTTTTAGTTCTTTTTTTATAAGCTCGAGGTTTTTAGCTTCATTCAGACTTGGTGCAGTAATACGCACCAGTTCACAGCCGGCATTAATCATGCGAATACTCTGTTCCACGGTTCCAATTGTATCCATGGTGTCGGTAGTCGTCATACTTTGGATCCGGATGGGATTATGGGCTCCAAGTTTCAGGTCACCGATGTTAACTTCCCGCGTTAAAAAACGCGAGTATTCCGTCATGCTATTGCAGTATTTTTTGGAAAAATTCATTCAGAAAAACGAAGCACAAAGATACAAAAAGAAACGGCTTACTTAATCTCCAGTTCATCCACAAACAAGAAGGATTCTCCACCTGCACCCTGGTGCCATGGAGGAAGTTTGCCGGGGTTCCTGGCTACAATTTTTACATATCTGGCTTTTACAGGTTTGCCGGCTTTGTTGGAAAACGTCTGAACTTTTACTGCGTAATCTGCTATGCCTGTAGTGGTAGTAACGCTATCCACAAGTGTAAAGTTTTTGTTATCGGAAGATATGTAAAACGATACGGAGGTAGGAAATACGATCCATGAGCGGCTATCTTGCAAAAAATTGAGACTAAACGATTCAAGCGTTTTTTCTTTTTTCAAATCAATAATACACTCAAAATTCTGACCTTGATAACCCAGCCAGTTTCCTTTGCGCCAGTTTACACCTGCAATAATTCCGTCGATCATGGTTTGTGATCCTTCCGAAGCGTATTGAACATTTGCCTTAGAAAGAATTTGTATGTGGTAGTCGTACTTTATTTTGTAAAGTGATGCTGTTGTAATGGAACTGCTGTCTTTTTTATCGTAAGCAATTGCCCTTATTACCTGGTTGTTTCGAATTCCGAAGGGTTTTTTATAAAGTAAGGAACCTTTGTTTGGAGTAGATCCGTCTAAGGAGTAATAAATGCCCGAATTTTGACCGGAGCCTGCCGACATACTTATCTCGAGCTTGTCTTTAAACACTTGTGAAGCGGAGCGAATCAGTGGCGCCGGAACTACATCAACTCCTTCAACAGCAGGTATTGATGTTTCTGAGCCGTAGGGTTTATTCTGTTGATCGTAATAGAACTGGAGGGTGCCTCCTGTTTTAAAAAGCTCGTGCGTAATAAAGGATGCGGAGCGCATTTCTCCATCAAGTGCTATCGCAGTTACAGGTTTGGATTTTTCGGGAGAAGCCACAATGTTGGTGATTTGCCCCCTGTCACCGTGGATTTTAATTGATTCGAAGGCCGGCTCTCCGAGATAGTATATGTTAGAACCAGGACAAACAGGATACATACCGAAAGCGCTGAAAATGTACCAGGCGCTCATTTGACCACAGTCTTCATTGCCAATTAATCCATCAGGACTATTCGTGTAAAAATGATCACGGATCCAGCGAACGCGATCAATCGTTTTCTGAGGTTTTCCAATAACACTATAAAGATATGCCATATGATGACTGGGTTCATTACCGTGGGCATACTGGCCGATAAGTCCGGTCACATCTGCCTGATCGCGTCCCTCATTTTTTTCTACGGTATTGAAAAGCTCATCTAGTTTCTTTTCGAAAGCAGCGATGCCGCCATGAATTTTTATAAGACCTGCAATATCGTGAGGCGCATAGAACGAGTATTGCCAGCTATTGCCTTCCGTAAAATGATTATTTATTTCCGCCGGTTGAAAAGGCGATAACCAGTTTCCGTTTTTTCTCGGCCGCATACAGCCTGTTGCAGGATCGAAAAGATTTTTATACGCGAGTGAACGTTTCAAAAAGACTTTTGCTTCGCCTGGTTTGTTGAGCAGGCCTGCAACCTGCGACACACACCAGTTGTCGTAACCGTATTCAAGCGTTTTGCTTACGCTTTCGCTTTCATCGTCTATTTGCAGGTAACCATTTTTATTAAAGTCCGGTATACCAAACCCGGTATAATTTGAACTGGCTTTCATGGCTTCGTAAGCCAGATCTTTATCGAATTCTGCAATTCCTTTTTTCATCGCATCCGTAATAACAGAAGCGGCATGAAAACCAATCATACAATCGGTTTCATTACCTGATAATTCCCAAACAGGTAAACGCCCATTATACTTATATTGATTAAGAAGTGTGCCAATAAAATGATTCGTTCTTTGGGTTTCGAGAATAGTAAAAAGAGGATTAAGTGCGCGGTATGTATCCCACAATGAGAAAACGGTGTAGTTCGCAAAAACTCTGGCTGTGTCAATGGTGTTTATTGGAGTTCGGAATCTTAAATCGGCATCCATGTTCAGCGAAGGATGAATAAAACAATGGTAAAGAGCTGTATAGAACACGGTCATTTTTTGTGCGTCACTTGAATTTACTTCTACTTTGCTCAATTGAGTATTCCATGTTTCTTCAGCCTGTTTACGGTATGTGTTAAAGTCCCATCCTTTGGCTTCAAAATTCATATTGTTTTTAGCTCCGTCCATATCTACCGGAGAAATGGCAACTTTTACGAGCAGGGGCTGACCATCGGATAAATCAAAACGAAAGGCTGCCCCTTCAGGTCGTTCTCTGAATTTCCCAAAGCGTTTCCTGAAGATCTTTTCATTAGCAAATTGAACGGACTTGAATGGTTTTGAAAATTTGATACAAAAATGAATAAACTGTTTTTTTGCCCAGGCTTCACTGGTGCGATAGCCTATAATCGTAACGCTGTCTATAACAAAAATGCCGCAATCGATCGTTTTATCCCGATGAAGTAAGTCGAGTATAATGTTGGCCTCAGTGGTTTTTGGAAACGTGTACCTGTGGATTCCTACCCTTTGTGTGCTCGTTAACTCGGCTTTGATGCCGTGCTTTTTTAAATTCACTTCATAAAAACCCGGACTGGCTTTTTCTTCCTGGTGAGAAAAAGCAGACGCATATTGTTTATTGTCTACACTCGGTTCTCCAATGGTTGGCATTATCAGAATGTCAGCCCAATCGCTGCAACCGGTTCCGCTGAGGTGTGTGTGTGAAAATCCGTAGATCAGGGAATCACTGTAATGGTAGCCGCTGCAACCGTCCCAGCTGTTATCTGCTCTGGTATCCGGACTTAACTGCACCATCCCAAACGGTAATACAGAGCCGGGAAAAGTATGGCCATGGCCTCCTGTACCTATAAAAGGATTTACAAACTTGATGTAATTCGTTTGAGAGCTAAGTAGAGTGTATGAGAGGAGTATAATAAGATTGAGGTGAAACTTCATGCACTTAAATTACAAATTTTTTGAGCGATTTTATTTTATCTGGCTCAGTCGTTTTGTTTTTTAGGATGGATTTTTTTGACAGGACCTGGCAGGTTGTTTTAATCTTTCTGTAAGTGTTCCGAATCTTTTATTGAACCCCGTCGGGGTTCAGTCGAATCTTTAGTTATTTCTTAGTAATATTTAAGCCCTTCGGGCTTTGCTTGCAGCGATCTGGTGTTTTGTTTTCACTTTTAATTAGGTTTATTAAACCCCTTCGGGGTTTGGCTATTGTAAGTCCTTGGTCTTAATATTATTTAGCCCGGCGGGCTTTGCTCGCAATGATCTGGTGTTTTGTTTTCACTTTTAATTAGGTTTATTAAACCCTTTCGAGGTTTGGCTATTGTAAGTCCTTGGTCTTAATATTATTTAGCCCGGCGGGCTTTGCTCGCAATGATCTGGTGTTTTGTTATCAGTTTTAATTAGGTTTATTAAACCCCTTCGTGGTTTGGCTATTGTAAGTCCCTGGTCTTAATATTATTTAGCCCGGCGGGCTTTGTTAGCAACGATCTGGTGTTTTGTTTTCAAGTTTTAATTAAGGCTTATTAAAGTCCTTCGGAGTTTAGGTATTTTCAGGATATTGTCTAATATAATTTAGGCCTTTGGCTTTGGTTTGGTCTTTGATTCATGACTTGTTTGTGAAGAATCCCGAAGGGATTCAATATTTTAGATTATACGCAGCACCTAAGCAACAACCACGAAGTGGTTGAATTTTTTTACAGAAGATATTTTTCGTCAAAATCAATCTTATGTTCATTCAGAAACATCCGGTATTCATCCATAAAACTGGTCTTATGATGATGGGATTCCTGGTTTTTGACATACTCAACCAATCTGTCTTTTTCTTTCATGGAGTAGGTAAAGGCTCCATACCCTTCCTGCCAGCCTCTGAAGTTGGGGAAGAGTTTTTGGGTTTTAATGAGTTCACTCGTGGAAAGCTTGATGTCTTTTACAATGTTTGCTAAAGAGACGCTAGGATGGATGTGAGTTACTATGTGAAGGTGATCTGAAACGCCTCCAATCTGATAGCAGTGACAGTTTTTGTTTTTGAGTAAGCCGTGGATATACTTGAAAAGTTCTTCCCTGTTTTTGGGGTCAAGAGTTTTTTCTCGGTTTTTGGTGCCGAATACGATCTGGTAAATTATTTGGGTGTAGGTGCTCATTTAGTGGTTTTGTATTCAACCCCTTCGGGCTTGGTATTTTTGCATTTTCTTTTTTTTACTGGTATTTAAGTCCTTCGGACTTGAGTAAACTAATTGATGTGAGAATAATGTGTCAGACAATTTTACAGAAATAGTTTCAGATTCTCAATTTCCTGG
>JAEUTM010000009.1 GCA_016788025.1 Bacteroidia bacterium | reverse complement strand
AACATGTCCGGGGTTGCAGCTGAACTGACAAGAGCTCCGTTTGTTATGTCAATACCCGGGAGACAGACACAAGGCGATGGATGAGCCGAAATAAAATAAAAAATTCCCTTGTTTTCATCATAGACTCCATCTTCGGGTGCTACCCACTCAACACCGGGAATGGGTGCGCAAAGTTTTGTAAATGTTCCTGTGTTTGGGTCAATTTCAATGATGTGCTCAGCCTGTGCAACTACTTGGGTGCAGGCAAAAGTCATCGCGAGAACAAATAGCTTTTTCATATAATGAAGTTAGAACATTTTTGAATCAACCGATGTTAAAAAATCGATTTAACATTTGACTCAAAATCCATGTCATTAAAACTCCAACCTGTAACTCAACAGAGGTAACATCGGGAGCTGGTACCAGTATTTAATCTCAGCGGTTTTTGCGTCGAAATACTGACCGCCAACATTTTTACGATTCGTTGCATTCTGCAGGTCGATGGCAAAAGTACTGGTAACATGCGTATAATTACGTTTAATGCTGATGCGAAGATCCAGGCGATAATAGTCGGGATTCTGAAGTTCGAAGGTTTTGTCCTCCTGGTATTTTGTTTCTCCGGCCGCAATAGAGGCTGGCAGGTCAATTGGCGTGTTACGCAAACCACCAACATAAATGGATTTGATGTTCACACCCAATACCCGGTTTTTTGAGCCCTTCAGTATCCATTCTTTTCCTGCGGTAATGCTTAATGCAGAGTTTGTATTGTAGCGTGTATTATACCAGTTTCCATTTGGCGCTTTGTATTTAGAATCGTACAAAGACAAAGAAACGATGTAGTAAAAATTCCTATGCAAAAAACGCTCGTAAGTCAACTCCAGTCCCATGTTGCGGCCCAGACCATTATTTGTCATTGGCTCCGGGTTGTAACCATTTACTTCATTTATAATTGAATAGGTGCTTTTCGGATCTTTACTGATTGGAACATTAAACAAATACTGGTAGTACACCTCTGTTTTAATGTGAGAAAATTCGTTAATCACATGATCGTAACCGAGAACAACATGATGCGCTTTGCTCAATTTAAGATCTTTGTTAGGTGTGGTGTATGAGCCGTCGTGCTGAGGCAAGCGGGAAAAATAAATGCCAATGGGCTGAATCTGGCTATGCAAACCATAACCGGCAGTTAAACTGTTTTTGGAATTCAGATCGTATTTCATGGAAGCGCGTGGCTCAAGAGACCAGGAATTATTGAGAAACAATTGAAGGTAATGCGCACCGATATTGGTAGTTAACTTTGGTGTCAACTTATAATTCCACTGAAAGAAAGCCTGAGCTGTTTGCGTTTGCCCCTTCACATCTATCTTGTCCCTCAGCACGTCTGAAGAATCCTGATCACGCATGAGCAGTTTATATCCCAGTTCATTCAGGATAATTCCGGTGCGGATATTGCTGCGTGCATTGAGTTTGCGTGTGAACACCGATGAAAGCGTAACCTTATCCTGCACAAAACTCTGTTCATATTGTTTGATAAAGGTGTTATAGTCCTTTTGCAGTTCATTTTCCACGTAACCATTCCTGGTACCAGATGCAACCAAAGCTGTTTTTAAGTAAGACTGATTCTTAAACAACTTTGTATGCGTAATCCCAGCTGCACCAGTATTCGCGTAGAAGCGCTGATCACTTTTATAAAAGTCATCTTCCTCCCACATGGTGGAATCCTTTTTTGCGTAAGAGAATTGGTCACTTAAACCGCCAAAACCAAAAGCGGTAAAGTTCCCTGACTTCTTTGTTGGAAGAAAGACGTTAAAGGAAAGATCCTGGAAATTTGTGGTGGAACCGAAAAGAGGAACTCCCATTTTTTCTAATACAGACAATGTTGAATAACGATAGTTAATCAGGTAAGAACCGTCATATCCTTTTTTGAAGGGTCCTTCGGCTGCAATGTCAAGTCCTAAAACACCGGCCTGAAATGTGTATTCGCGTTTATTGTTGTTTCCCCTTCTTAGCTTCAAATCAAAAACCCCAGACAATGCATTCCCATATTCGGGCGCAAATGCACCGGTAGAAAAATCAGAATTATTTAAGAGTTGCGCACTCAGAATACAGATACCGCCACCGGATGAGCCTACGTTTGAAAAATGGTTCGGATTAGGGATTTCAACTCCCTCCATGCGCCATAATAAACCATTTGGAGAATTTCCCCGGATCGAAATGGTATTATTACCATCTGTGCCACTCACCACACCTGCAAAAGCCAGGGCCATACGGGCCGGATCGTTTGCAGCTGCAGCAAATTTCTGGGTTTCTTCCACCGAGAATGCTCTTGTACTTACGGTCGACATTTCATTCAGAGCCTTGTTCTTTTCGATCTTTGCGCTTATCTCAACCTCGCTCATCTCTGTGGCATCTTCTTCAAGGGTCGGAGTTAAAACAAGCTCCTTGCCCGAATTAACCGATAGATTTTGCATAACAGTTTCTTTGTAACCCATAAAGGTGATTTTTAAACTTTGTTTGCCAACTGGCACATGTTCCAGTTTGAAATTTCCTTTGTCGTCGGTGGCCACCGCGCGTGGTGGTGTGGTAAGAAGCGTAACCACAGCACCAGGTATTGGACTTTGTGACACCCTGTCTATTACTGTGCCACGAATGGTTTGTTCGATGGTTTGGGACTTTGTTTCAGCGCATAAACAGAAGAGCGCTATTGTCAGGAGGATACTGATGTGCTTTTTCATTTTTTTGTCTTGTGTCTGTTTTTGGGATTAGGCAATAAAATTCCCTACAACGTTTGTTGTTAAATTTTTCCGTCGCTAAACGGATCTTAAATGGTTTGGATTTAATTAAGATTGATAAGTTTTCCCGAACCACTGATATCGGTATCGATGTCCGGATGTCCCTTGTAGCTGATATCGCCACTGCCAGAGATATGCACATCGAGGTAATCTGTTACATAAACTTTTACGTCGCCCGAGCCACTCACTTTAATTTTTGAATTTGTTGATTTCACTCCCAGTACGTCTATATTGCCAGATCCACTGATGTTAAAATCTTCATTCTTCGTATCACCTGAATCAATTTGTATATCGCTGGAACCGCTGATTTTTACATCTAATGCTGCAGCCTGCAATCCTGCAATGGAAATATCACCAGAGCCGCTCACATTTACACTCAGGTAAGCCGTATGAAGTGTATTTTTTACGGTTACCTCACCGCTGCCGCTGATATCAAGACCTACTAATTTAGGAGCGTGCACTTCTATCTTTATTTCTTCATGATCCCAAACGTTTCTCAGGAAATCTATTTGAAGTTCGTTACCATTTACTTTCGTTTGCACAATTTTTACAATGTTTTCCTGAGCGGTAACTTTAACATAGTATACAGAGTCTTCTGTAAAATAAATATTTGCGTCTACAGGCAGATCTATTTTATTAAATCCTGTTACGTCGCGTACTTCACTAATGGTTTCACCTTTTCCGCGAATCCCCCATGGGCCGCCTTTTTTATAACATGATGTAGAAATTAAAACTACCAGTGATGCGTATAAAAATATTTTTGTTGATTTCATTTTAATGTTTGGTTTATGTGATTAAGACAAGCATCGAAGCTTTGTCCCCTATCCGGTCTGATTAATTATAGCTAAAAATAATATTTAAATTCTTGTTGAGTTTCACTTTGATTCTGCAGTCCCAGTGCAGAAGTTTTTCAAAATTGGATTGTTCTTGTTTTTTAACAGTTCCTGTAAGATTCATTGAACTTGAAAACGCAAAGTTAGCCTGTTGTACGAAATGTTTCTCGATAAAAGAAAATTTCATATGGCGGTTGTATTCCGAAATATTCGCTCCTTTAATTTCTTTGCTTAATTCGGGCATCTTTTTGTTGGTAATGTCAAATGGAGAATTGCCAGCGAACATTACCTGGCTTAGCAAACAAACCAGGAACAGGACCTTTATGTTTTTATTTTGCGTTTTCATACAATTCTTTTACTGCTCTTTTTGAAACCAGTCTTAATACTATTGCTATGAGAAGTATGGTGATGATTTTCATGTTTTCTGTTATTCAGACAACTATATTTTTGTTTACCCCTATTCTATGTTACAGGTTTCAGTTTTTTTTCGGTTTAAATAATCACAAGGCTCGCAAAGAGTTTGCCGTGGTTGCAAAGTGTTGTTAACCCTTTGTGCCCTTCGTGTCAAACTTAGTGTCCTCCTGTGGTTAAAAAACGAGTTATAAGAATCGCAACGCAACCTTCCCACCCAACCAGGCTTTGTAGTTAAAACCATAGGTATTTGTCTCATTGATCATGTTGTAAGGCGGAATTTTACTGAACGTTTTAGTATAATCGCTGTCATAGGTATCGCTCATATAAAGATTCAGGCATGGTCCCGCCGCCAGGGCTATCTTTTTGGCTAATTTGTATTCTACCCCAACGTAGAGGCGAACCAGTTCGCTGGTTCCGAAATAAAAACTGCCATTGTTCACGTGATGTGCGGACAGGCTTAATTCTGAATACAATTTTTCTTTCAGTTTCACAGAAGTTCCCACCCCATAACCAAATTGCCATACATTATCCTTGCCCGATGGTTTTATCCCTGCAGAAATAATATTGTAAAAAGCTCGGCTTCCTGTGCGATAGGCCACATTCGCGTAAAACATTTCATCTGCAGAAATTTCTGCCTGGTGAAGTCCTTTTTTCACGATATTGAAAAATCCAATGGAAACGCCATCCATGGAATCAGCAATATTTACAATGCCAAGCTGCACCCCCTTCACCTTTTTCGCGTAATTTGCAAAGACGCTGATCTGTGTTCCTTCTACATTCTTTTTGACAACATTCGAAAAAACAGCGATCTGAGTACCTTTTAGGTTTCCAAGTGTAATATTAGCATAGGGCGCTACCTGGATTCCCGTTATTCCTTTGCGGTTGAAGTTAGCCACAGCTGCAAATTGGGCTCCATGCATGGTCCCCAGATTCACATTGCAAAGTCCCGCTGCCGAAACACCTTTAAAATTTCCGCCGGAATAATTTACATAAGAAGAGAACTGGGCACCATGCACACTGTCCAGAACGATATTGGCCAGGCCGGCCATTTGTACACCTTTTACACTTTTTAAAGTCACATTTGCCAGTCCTGCCGCTTCAAAACCTAAAACTCCCCTTGATACACCAGCCAGTACGTTTAATGATACACGGTTCGTAATTTTCGGGGCCTGGATACCGTTTGTTCCCATGGGCGTGATAAACGTTATCTGGAAAGGGCGGATGATTTCTGAACTATCTTTTTGAGCCTTAAGCAGGCCAATGCTCAACATTAATAAACTGATCGTTTTCGTTAAATTCTTCATTTTCTCTTGGTATTTGATATGAAGACAAACGAGGGAGAATACACCCCTATTCTCTATTAAAAGTTCCGGGTTATTTATTTCGGGTTTTTATTCCGGATTTCGGGTTTTTTATTTTACGTTTCGGGTTTTTTGTTTCGGGTTGGCTGTCTAACCACAAAGGTTATACACAAAGACACACAAAGTACAATTTTTCGTGAACTTAGGGGCCTTTGTGTCCTGTGGTTAAAATTGCCAATGTCAAACGCAAACCACATAGATTTCACAAGTCGAAAATTATCTGCGTAATATCATGAAACCATATGCGATATTAGCAAACAGAATTTTCGCGAGCGAATAAATCCGTGAAATCCGCGTAATCTGCGTCAAAAAAATCTAGCGGTTGTTTAAAGGAATCTCAAAGCAATCTTCCCGCCTAACCACATTTTGCGATTGAATCCAAACTCATTGGTTTGATTGTCGATATGGTATGGTGGAATGTTATTGTAGATAGATGTAAAATCTGAATCGTAAGTATCGCTTACATAAACATTAAGCTGCGGACCGAAGGCCACAGAAAAACGTTTTTTAAATTTATATTCAAATCCCACATAAAATCTATAAAGATCGCTTGCGGAAATATAAAACCGTCCATTGCTTAAATGATGTGCCGTTGCAGTGATTTCTCCGTACCATTTGTTCTTTAAATGCAAAGAGCTTCCCACACCATATCCAACCTGCCAGAGAGGGGAACCTGTTTTATAACCCACGCTGATAATATTATAAAAGGCAGGAACACCAGTACGGAACGAAAGATTAAGTGGAAATAATTCGTCAGCACTTAGCTCTATTTGGTGAACGCCTTTTTTTACAAAACTGAGAAAGCCTATTGGTACGCCATTAGCAGAATCGGCAAAGTTAAGCATGCCAATCTGCACGCCTCTTAAATACGATGTTTTATTAAACAAGGCTCCGAGTTGCAAAGCGCTGCTTCCATTGTCACTTATATTAAATACAGGCGCTATCTGCAATGACGTTTTTCCACACTTGCTGATGTTAAACATGCCCGATGCTGCTACGCCATATAAAGTATCGTTTATATTGGCCATGCCTGCCAGTTGAGAACCCTTCGCTGTTCCGGCGATATTCATCATCCCCGCCATGCTGCATCCTCTCGCAAAGCCAGTAATATTCATCAAACTTGCCATTTGCACGCCACTGTGAACGCCGTCATTAATATTCATCAATCCTGCGGCCTGAAATCCTTTAAAAGATTCTCCAACGATGTTAAATAAACCTGCACATTGTGTTCCCTGCGCGGTATGACCAACAATGTTAAACACTCCGGCGAGCTGAACGCCTTTTACACTGCGCTCGTCAATATTAAAAATACAACCTGCCTCAAAACCATTTAAGCCCTTGGCATAACCTCCAATAACGTTAA
>JAEUTM010000006.1 GCA_016788025.1 Bacteroidia bacterium | reverse complement strand
GATATTACATTCACGCATAAGCTGGAAGATCTGAAGAAAGCGAATTTCTTTATCGTTGCCGTTCCTACTCCAATTGACGATCATAATCTACCTGATCTTAAACCTTTAATTGGCGCTTCTACAACAGTGGGAAAAGTGCTTAAGAAAGGCGACTATGTTGTTTATGAGTCAACGGTTTACCCAGGTTGTACCGAAGAAGATTGTATCCCTGTATTGGAGCAGCACTCAGGCTTAAAATTTGTAAAAGATTTTAAGGTGGGTTATTCTCCGGAACGCATTAATCCCGGCGATAAAGAACATACCATTACTAAAATTCTAAAAATCGTATCGGGCTGCGACAAAGAAAGTCTGGAGAATATTGCCAAAACCTACGAGATCATTGTTGAACCGGGAACTCACAGAGCATCAAGCATTAAAGTGGCCGAAGCTGCGAAGATCATTGAGAATACTCAGCGGGACGTGAACATTGCTTTAATGAATGAATTGTCGATCATCTTCAACAAGATGAACATCAACACTTACGATGTACTTGCTGCTGCCGGAACAAAATGGAATTTCTTAAAGTTTTTTCCCGGACTCGTTGGTGGACATTGCATTGGCGTTGATCCTTATTATCTGACACATAAGGCCGAGTCATTGGGCTACCATGCACGTGTGATTAACAGTGGCCGTTATGTAAACGATAGTATGGGATTTTATGTTGCTAAAACCTGCGTTAAAAAAATTATTGCCGCCGGAAAGAACATTTCAAAATCAAAGGTGCTGGTAATGGGCGCAACATTTAAGGAAGATGTGAGCGACATTCGCAACAGCAAAGTAGCAGATATCGTGAAGGAACTTAAATCTTTTGGCGTAAAAGTGGAGATTGTTGATCCGCATGCGGATAGTGAAGAACTAAAACACGAATATGGTTTCGGTCTGAATAAACAAGGTAAAGGTTACGACGGTGTGATCGTTGCGGTGAACCATAAAGAATACAAAAGCCTTGATGAAAAATTCTTCAGCTCTATACTTTCTAAAAACGGCGTACTTGTAGATGTAAAAGGCATGTACAAGGATAAGATGAAGAAACTTAGTTACTGGAGCCTTTAGAAGCGCAGGGTATCAAAAAATAAGAGTCAGAAGCAAGAGGATCATATCCCCTCAGTTTTTAATTATTTTTCGCGTTACTGACCCTTTGTCTGTATTTATTCTCAGGAAATAGATACCTGATTTAAAATCATTACCAATGATGGTTTCATGTGCGGCTAAAATCTGGCGACAGATCAACTCCCCGTGTATGTTGTAAGCCTCGACAGACCTTATGAAAGCCGATGATGTTATTGCGAAATCGTTTTCGGTAGGGTTTGGGAAAACTTTAAAACTGTTTTCTAAAGAGCTTGTTTCGTCCATTCCCGTCACAGTAAAGCTAACATTTTTACAAAACTGGTTATTTAACATCGTTTTATCAACCTCGTTATCGGGAACAGAAGTATAAAAACAATAGTCGGAACTTATTGTGTAAGGATTCCCTCCAGTTATTGTCGGATAGTATTTTGTTACAAAACTCCCTGTTGTTACTTCGATTGAATCGCCAGGAAGGATGTTCAGGTTTGAAAAGCGTTCGTTGTAATAATACTTGTTGCAGCCATCTATGGAGGTATATTCATAACAACTTAAGTCGAATTGTGTAATAGCAGTTGTACCCTTATTTTTCACCATCACCCGTGCTTTTATATTAACGCTTCCGCTTGGAGAGTTTGTAAACCCCGTATGGTAGAGCGAATCTACAGTCAATGAAACCAATGCAATATCATTCTTATAATTAGTACCCGAGAATCTATTAAGCATGGTAAGCGATGAAAAACAATTCGCTCCGTTGCCAAACTGAAACCCAACGCTTGTTACATCACCGTAGGAATAAAGGGCAACCCTGTTGTTTGTCGTAGGCAAAATACTGCAATGAGCCATACCTTCTATACTTATTGTTGGGGAGGAGTAAATAATATTGAATGAAGTATCGGTGATTGCGTAACTTGTTTGGTCCGGAGCATTAGTTACAAAAAGTGAAGTATAAACTGAATCGTTCTTTACATAAAAATCAGAAGCCCATAAGCCATTTAAAAAG
>JAEUTM010000563.1 GCA_016788025.1 Bacteroidia bacterium | reverse complement strand
AACTGTTCTGCTGATATGGTCATAATTTATTTGCTTTAAAAATGTTCTGGCAGGTTCATTTTTGGCTGATTCCACAAAAATAATCTCTTTCAGGTTTAATCCCTTCTTTTTCAAAGTCTCAATGGTATGATTATAAAAATCGAACTCAACGTTTTTACCAAGGGCGCGGCAGCTCATAAGATAGTTTTCCAGGATAACATCTGAATTCTCCTTTTTCGCCAGGATCAGTCCAACAGTCCCGTAATCACCAAACTTGTCGGATACCTTGCACGAGAAAACAAAGTTACCTTTATCGATCCACTCTTTTAAATTTCCTACGCTAAATGCTTTTTTGTTGAAATTAAACTGGTTAGTTTTTTCTGTCATTTGAGCCAGTCTTTCAAGATCGTTCACATCATTTTCTTTAATGTCGACTTTTATTTCAAGACTTTTAATATAGTCTTCAACCGACCCAAAACTATTTTCGTTTTCCTTACGAAGTAATTCGGTTTGATATTGTTGCGTTTTTTCAAGATCTGCTTTTAAAATTTTCTTACGCCGGAATGCATAACTACTTTGAAGGCTGAGCAGAGCGTTGAAGTTGTTTTCAAATTTAAATACGGTTTTTATTTTGGTGAATTCCTGTATCACTCCCAACTCAAAAGGATTATCATCTACAAAAATAAAGCTGTCTTCTCCAAGATTGAGCTCTTTTGCAATTTCATGGACATTGTTGCTTTTTTCATGCCAGTTCACTTTTTTAAGAATAAAGTCATTCCAGGTTAATGGCATGCTCTTCTTTTCAAAAGCTTCTTTCACATCGGCCTCATTGTTTTTTGAGCAAAGACAAAGGATAAAACCTTCTGCTTTTTTCTGTGCCAGAAATTGCTGAAAATTATAGAATACAATTCCATCGTGATTTTTATCACATCCAATTCCTTCAATACCATCCTCACCAACAACGCCGCGCCACAAAGTGTTATCGCAGTCCAATACAATTACCTTTTTCTCTTCAGTGCTAAGGAATGTAAGCAGGGATACAATTTCCGAGGCAAGAAGCTGAAGCATCTTTTTTGTGTATGGCATCTGGTATAAAATACCGAGCGAATAATTGTACAGGTTATTTATCCCTTCATTTGAAATTATGCGTTTAATGTCAAGCACAAAAGTGTTGTCAAGACTGCGTAGATTATCTAATTGGGATTGATAAGCCGTGAAAGTGTTATTTTCATGACCTGTAGATTCAGCCAGACCTCGTGATTCGTAGGCAAGTGAAAAGGTGTTTGTGAAAATGAACCGTGTTGTTGGGTTCTTTGAAAAAAGATTGATTGCGAGTTCTATAAGCTGTTTTTGCCAGGTAACCGGTTTATTGTGGAAGATCTGATCTGAATGGACAAGAACAAAATCGTAATCAGCAAATGAATTGCCTGTATTGAGAAGGCGGGCAGACAGGTCTTCGTGGTATTCGGTGTTTATCCTGATATCGCCCTGAATTTTTGAAATTTCCCTGGCAATAGGATCAATAGTTATGTCAGAAATAAATAGCAGGTTCATTGTTGTGTTAATCTTCTATAAGAAATTCTATTAGTTCTTTATTGCGTGAGTAATAAAAACAAACGAGTTTATTATCGAAAAGTATTGCAGGAACAGGTTTTAATACTTCGATAAGTCTGTATTTTTCTATTATCGTATTTAGTTCTGTGGCATTAGCAACAGTATAACAGAAATGGTGGAAGTGGTTTCCTTTCTTTTGTAAGGCTTCCCAGGTATAAGCCTGATCATTCAGAGGTTCGATAAGTTCTATGTGTCCTCCTGAAAAATTTGTGTATAGACTCAGTCGTGCCTGTTGAACAGGATCGATCACTTCCTTCAGTTTTTCCTGATAAATGAGATTCTTTTCCGATCGGGCAAGGTCTTTTACTACAAATCCACTGTGATGAAAGATCATACTACCTGCTGGCTATTCTGGTTATTAGTTTTAATATTTTTGAGTAGTCAAAATTCAGGAATTGTTCTTTGGTTATTTCCTGCACATTAAGCATGAAATCCTCCATAAGTTCTTCACCAACATCAAGAAAGCCGAAGTTATAATGTTGTTTCCATACACGTTCGTTTATGCGTTTTGTTCTGCAATACACCGCCTTAAGATTCATCACCTCAAAAGCGTATTTCAGAAGGAGGAACTCAGACTCAATAGCCTGCGCCGGAGATTGGCAAATGTACCTGCCAAATTCAGCTTTATCATTTTTTACAC
>JAEUTM010000537.1 GCA_016788025.1 Bacteroidia bacterium | reverse complement strand
TTGTAAACAAGCTCCTTATTCTGTTTGATTTGTAAAAAGTAAATTCCAGGGGAAAGATCAGAAGTATTAATCTTTCCTTCGGGATCGAGCATTTCCTTTTTAGTTTCTTTACCGTTTACATCTGTTATAATCAATTCCGTGTTTTCAGAGTGTCCATCACTATGTTGAATGTACAGTTCATCATTCACCGGGTTAGGATAAACCCGGAACCCAGAACCTGAAACTTGAAACTCTTCCACTCCCGAATTAACTAAAGCGCAGTACGCTAAGCTGCTATCGCAGCCAGTGCTGTCGTATTTAACGAAAAATAGTGGATTTGAAGCTGGATAATTAAAACCTTCTATAGCTGCCAACCAACTACCACTATTAGATAAATTTAAAGAGCGAAGTCCCTGATAATTTTGGGTAAGATTATCATTGGTTTTGTAATTGTAGTAACGATTCCATTTAATGTTCCCTGTGGTATCAATGATAGTTAATCTTGTTAAGTGATTTGGTGCCAAATTGCTCGGAGGTTTATTTAGAACCCCGATGGTAGTATCAATAAACCCACCAATCAAAATATCAGAATTGCCTAATTCTACTGCTGAGGTAAATCCGTTATATATAGCTTGACGATCAAAACCATTTATTTTCCAAACGGGGGAAGCGGGGTCATTTATGTCAAATTTGCAAGCAAAAGATCTTGCTGTGTTTGTGCCTCCAATTTTCTCCGAATAAAATTGCCAACCAACCATTAATATTTTGCCATCATTGCTTTGTATTAAATCTGTGGCCATGCCTCCGATAGTGCAAAAGTTTCCTTGATATTTTTTGTTCCCCACACTGTCTGTTATTAAAATGTGGTCGTAGATATCATTACTTGATCCAACGTACTGATACCCCACAATTGCAATTTTTTTACTTAAACTATCCTGAACTATTGCCTTGCCATCGCATACATTAGGGGAGCCTTTGCCTATTTTCTTCCTCCATAATTCATTTCCTTCTGAGTCGGTTTTTATTAATAAACAAGGATTAGTATTATTCCCCCAATGTTGGAAAAAGCCGGTCATTAGAAATCCGCCATCAGTACTTTTAGTTACCATTTGGGGAACGACATCTTCTAAAGGATCACTGCTTTTAAAAGTCCTTCTCCATACTGTATCACCATTTAGGTTATACTTCAAAAATATGCCAAACATTCTTCCACTTGCTGCATCACTATCTTGAGCGCAACCAGCAAAATATAAGTAATTGCCACTTTTGTAAAAACACCGTTGAATAAATCCGTTTTCGAGATACTCAATGGCTCCTCCGTGATGTTTTTTTACCCATTGCACCTCACCATTCGAATTTAACCCTGTTAATACGATTTGATTTCTAGCAACATTACCAGAGGTGTCGACAGCAAAACCTAAGCCAACGTAGTTATTTAAAGTACTTTCAAACAGCGCCTTTGAAGAGTTCTGAGAAGCGTTGGCAACATAATGCCGAGTTTTAAACCCTTGTGCGAAGGCCAGGCATTGAATCACAGCAACACATATAGTTATCAAAAAGATTCTCATTCTTTTTTGATAATTTTAGTTGTATATATTATTTTGGTGTTTTCGATAATGCTCAAAACGTACATGCCATTTGCAATATGTTCCATGGGGATAAAAGACTCCGTAGAACCTTGATTACTAAATTTAGTGTAAATTTCCTTGCCTAACAAGGAGAGATCTTTAACTGATAATAGAAAATGTTTTCGACCGAATCAAAAAGAATTTAGTAGAACTCAATCACTCGAGCCAACACTCTTCACCGCATCAGCGGTGGGAGACGGTATAAAATCCTTCAATAACTGAGGATTCCTGTCATCCATTTCCAGCATGGCGGCAAGAACGAGCTGGGAATAATTCTGCGAAGCGCTTTTAAAACGTGCTGTCGTCGTACGCCATAAAGTATAGATCAGGTCCATATTTCCCTCGGTAGGGTTGAAAGAAAATAAAGCCTTCTGAACATTGTAAGCACCGGCATGATACACATGCATTACCAACAAACGGAACCAGAGTTCTTCTTCGTGGTAATTGGTAATTTTTAAAGAGTCCAGCATTTTACGTGCTCTTGGGATGCAGATATATTTAATAAGGCTGCTGGCCGCATAAGCACTGCGGTCAAAATTTGCGCGCTCATCAACGTGTTTATTTACCTTCAGACCGTACATACGCGCTACGTCTTTCATCAATTGAAAGGAACCATAAGCGCCTACGTTTGATTTCTGAAGTTTATTCGGACTTTCAATCAGTAGAATTGCCTGAGCGTACCAGGGGTCCACACCGTTCTCAATAAAACAATGAATCCCTCTTTGAAAATTAAGAGAAGTTTTATCAAAATCGTAAAAGAACTTTTTGCCGGCCGTTACAAGTATACGACTTGATGAATCCAGATTTTTTGCAAAGCGCACGCTATCACGATACCATTTTTTTAAAGAGTCGCTTTTTAGATTCCAGTCCTTAATATGGATCTTCTGAATAATGTCCCTTGAATTAGCCACGCAGATGAAAGCAGTATCTTCGCAGGTATTCATTACCTGGCGCCAAAATCTGATCTGTGCCAGTGTGTCCACCCTCAAGCGGTAAAGCGAATGATCAAAAATGTAGTTTTCATTACACTTTGTTGCCGGGTTAAATACACCCACTACATTTTTGCAATATTCCCGCGGACGTTCCGAAAGAGCTGGGGCACTCGCTGTTTTTTTTGCAAGTGTATCGTCGGTTCCAAGAGCGGAACAGGCGCTGGAGATCAACAAAGAGGCTATGAGGAGTGTGCGGTACATCTGAAATACGAGAAATATAAATTTAAGAAAAAAGACGGAAATTCAAACTTAAAAATCCCTTAATTTTCAGTTATAGCTTGTTAATTAAGCTATATACTTTACTACCACGAACGGACTATTACTGATTTGCTGTCAGTTCGAGTGATTTTTTTGCATTCAAAAGAAAAGCCCGGGCAAAAAAATAGTATCGAGAACTGACGCGGGTTTGCAACTACTTCCTCCCCACATTCAGCACAGCCTGCCCTATGCCGGTGAAAGAAACCACATTGAGTGGAAATTCGAGAAAGACATGCAAAAAACTGAGGAAAAACAATACTTGAAGTCCCAAATTATAATCGTAAGCATACAAAGCAATGGATATTAACCACAATAAAATGGTGCCAACAAGCACTTTTTTAGGTACCATGTGCCATTTAATGACAGAGGTTTTTGAGAACCAGTTGAGATAATGATAAGTATAGGCAAAGGCTATAAAACGCATAATGACAAAGCCTGCATTCGCAGTAAAGATCTGTCGTAT
>JAEUTM010000465.1 GCA_016788025.1 Bacteroidia bacterium | reverse complement strand
ACCAAATCACTTCCGTAGTCAACGCCAGGGCCACCAATAGTCCTGGTAAAAAGCGTATCATAATTTAAATCCAATTTCAAAAAATAGATATCACCGTTAAGATCGTTTTTGCTCTTTGTGTAGCCAATTGTTGCGAGAAACCCATCATTCGTTTTAATAATGGAATTTAATTCATCGTCTTCAGCACCTCCAATAAACTTATGAGACAAAAAATTCCCTTGCAAATCGTATTTTAAAATAAACCCGTCCTTTTTCCCCGCTCCGTAACTATATGTATAACCGACCACATGTAGATTTCCATCAGACCCTAAAACAACGTCGTTTGCAAAGTCCCAGTCTGTTCCCCCAAAAGTCTTTTGCCAAATTAAATTTCCATTTTTATCTGTTCTTATTAGGTAAGCATCGTAACCGCCGGATCCAAAAGAATTTGTATATCCTGTGATAACAAAACCTGAATCGACCACTTCTATTACAGATTTTCCAACTTCACTATTAAATGCTCCATAAGTTTTGTCCCAAATCACCGAACCCATACTGTCTATTTTCAACAAATAAACATCGACTTCTCCATGCCCATAACTGGATGTACTTCCCGCGACAATATAATTCCCGTCCTTTGTTTGTTTCCCACTATATCCCACATCATCTCCATTACCTCCCCATGTACCGTAGAATTTCCCCGGCGGCTGCGCCCCGATATTCAGAGCGAAAAACAAAAGAATTATAAGGATCTGTAAATGCTTCATTTCAGTTTTTTGGCTACACTCATAAATACGCCCTGACCATATGCTAATTTAGGAAAAATAAAGCCTTGAAGGCTATTGCTACCGAGCCTTAAAAACCATCCTTTGCTGTTCCAGGTAACAGATGTTCCCACATTCAACATGGTGTAACCCCCATATCCTGCATGAAGGCATACATACACGTTCTTAATCCTGATCTCCGGTTCCAAAAATAAATAAGGCCTGTAGTTGGCATTAAAAATGTAACGGAAACCAGTGCCCAGACTGAACATGCTTCCGAAATAGATTTTATTTACAATTAATAGATTGGTGGGAATATTCACATTAAAATTCTCGGTACGCGCATGTGCTATTTTGCGTAAAAGACTGTCTTCGTTAATACGACTTATGGTTGAATCTTTAAGGTCCGTAATATTATTTACATTATATCCCGTATAACGCAGCGTTGAATCGCTGCTGTACTGAACGCTATTATTCCACCAGTGGATAAACCCGATATTATTTGCATTTACCACCAGTAAACATTTTTGTCCCTTCCTGGTCTTGTAAGGCGTTTCAAAAAAGATATCCGCGCTGGCCCCTATGCCATTGAACCCACCGAGGCGTTTGTTATTCGTATCACTTAAAGCCATGCTGAAGTTGGAATTAAACACCACTTCACTACCGTCTTCTGATGTATAAAGGCTCGACTTTTCATTGGTCTTCACATAAAACAACTGTTCTCCTTTTATGAAAGACAGCGAAACACCTATCTTACCTATAGAATCAACATGATGAATAATGGCTCCGAATTTTACTTCCTGGAAACGCAGTGCGTTCACATTGCAATTCCCCAGGTTAGCCGTCTGCCCCTTATACATATTATTTCCATAGAACATCAGGTTGAAAAAATCCTTTGTATACGTAGCGTTTAGTACTTCCTGGTTTTTAAATCCGATCAGGTAATCGAATTTCTTACCGCCCTTCAAAAAAGCACTCAGATCGTAATTCAACATCAACCCAAAATTATTTTTACCCCGGAGTAGTTTTGATGATTCGTTTTTTAAATCGTTGTCAATATGTCCACCCCAGATTAACTTATTCACCAATTCAGAACTCATGCCATTGCTCCCAGCTTCAAATTCTAACCCGGCGGAAACACAACGCCCGGTTCTGTTATAGTTCAGAAAATTTGTGTTGTATTGTGCATTGACCTTAATACAGAAACAAAGCAACAAACAAAACAACCAT
>JAEUTM010000462.1 GCA_016788025.1 Bacteroidia bacterium | reverse complement strand
TGGTTCTCTCTTACCAAATCCAACATATACCTATAGCAGCGCAGGGAGCTTCAGTGTTCAGCTCGTGTCTGTTGACACAACTTATTTTTCCAGTTATGCCGCGGAAGGCTGTGGTGTTATGTTACCTTACCAAAGTCCCTGTCAGGATATAGACACAGTGAACATCAACATCACCAATATTCCATGCATGAGTAGTTCTGGTTTTACATATTACCCTTCAGGCGTGCCTCATGAATATTATCTCTCTCCCTACTTTCCCTATAATGTAACCACTGCCAACTGGAACTGGGGTGATGGGACTTCTTATACAGGTCCTTCGATCTATACATCTCACACCTACTCCGCCTCGGGATTTTACAATATCTGTTTAACGGTTACGACGAGTTGTGGCACCTCAACGATGACCTGCATAAACGATTATTTTGCCAAAGGTGTGGAGGGAGATATTGTTAAAGTCTCTGTCGTTCAGCCTACAAATGCCCTTTCTGTAGGAGAAAAGCCGGATAATAATGGCAGCGTTAGCATTTTTCCCAATCCCAGTAAAGGTTTGCTTTTTATTTCAATGTCAAATAATTCTCCGATAAAAAACTATGACGTTTATAATGCCCTGGGTGAAATTGTTGTGAAGGGAACGACTTTCGAATCCTTGCAAACGCCGGAGCTGGAGCTTGATCTTAGTCAACTTTCAGAGGGAATTTATTTTCTAAACATTCATACAGAAACACAACAATTTCGTTCCAAATTCGTTTTAGAAAAATAGCAGTCCCGTTTAAGCTATGTCGTGCGAAAACATACCCAAAAAAGGAAACTGCTAATTACAAACAGTCACTTAACCAGTGGCTGTTTTTTTATTTTGTAACTTCAAAAGTTATTAAACGCTGTATTTCTAAAATGAAAAAGTATTTACTTCACGGCAAGCTGAAAGCCAAATCGGGAAAAGGAACTGAATTATCGACCATACTTCTGGAGGCGGCACAAACACTTACTGCTGCAAAAGGATGTGATCTTTATGCCATCGCAAAGGATCAGGCTGATCCGGACTCTGTTTGGGTAACCGAAATCTGGGAAAGCAAAGAAGATCATGACAATTCACTGAAACTGGATTCTGTGAAAGCTGTCATCATGAAAGCCATGCCAATCCTGGATGGAATGCCACAAAAAGGACAGGAACTTGAGGTATTGGGCGGTTTAGGAGTATAAAATGAAAGTCAGCTTAGACGGGTCCGAGAAAAATAAAGACACCGCATCCACCATCCTTTTTGACGATCTCAAAATTGTAAAAGAACTCATCTATGATCGGTTCAATTTTCATTTTACTAAATTGCAAAACAACCCTGAAAGCGCGGAATACTCAGCCTGCTCTTATGAGCTAAACGAAAAGAAAATTCAACATCGTGCTTCCAAAATTACGCCGACAAAAGTTGGACAATTTGTAACGATCTGGAAAAGAAATAAGGAAGGGATCACTGAACCTTTTAATGTCTCAGACGAACTCGATTTTATAGTGGTTACCTCAGCAAATAAGAATCAATTCGGCCTGTTTATTTTTCCGAAATCAGTTCTTTCCAGCAAAGGGATCATAACATCCCAAAGCAAAGCAGGAAAAAGAGGTATCAGAGTTTATCCTCCCTGGGATATCACAACAAACGAACAAGCCAGAAAAACACAAGCCTGGCAAAAGGAATATTTTTTGGAAGTTAGTTTACACACTGATCTTAGTATCGTACAAAAATTATTCTATCAAACCCATTAAGACCAAAAAAATGGAAAACACTTACAATCCTTTATTCATGCAACGAGCAATTGAACTCTCTGAAATAGCCTATAAATCGGGCAAGGGTCTGCCTATTGGCTGTGTGATTGTTCGTGATGGAACTGTGATCGGAGAGGGTCACAATGAAATATTTATCAGAAAAAATCCAACTGCACACGGTGAAATGGTTGCTATTGAAGATGCCTGTAGAAAATTAAACGACCTTCAATTAGAGGGTTGTGATATTTACACAACCCTTGAGCCCTGTCCCATGTGTTTTGGCGCTATTTACTGGTCAAAACTTAAAAACGTTTATTTTGCGAATTCGCGTGAAGAAGCAAGTTATGCAGGATTTGATGACTCCTTTATTTTTGACCAATTGCACCTCAAGGGCTCAAAACAACGAATCCCAATGCACCACGTTAAAAACGAAATAGCCTTTAAAGTTCTGGAGAACTGGAAATCTGAGAATTTGCCCGCTTCACAACCATGGACTAATAACTCTAACGATAAAAACTGAGCTCTCGCAAAAATCCTTTGTCAATTTTCCGGATGAAAACTCAACCAATTTTATTAAACCAATAATTTACACGAACGAACCTTAAACCCTGACACCAATGATACAAATATCATCAACCTGTTCAGCAGTACCCTTCCAGTTTATAAGGGCTTTTTGAAGTTGCGATTTTTGTTGGTCCAGAGACATTTGAGAGATTGATACCAGCAGATCTTTTAACTGTTTATACATGAACTTTTTGCCTTTAGGTCCACCAAACTGGTCCGGAAAACCGTCAGTCAGCGCATAGATCATATCACCTTTTTGTAAATCGAAATCCTGTTTATTAAAGGGTACAGAATCCCTATCGTGTTTGCCAACCGGCATTTTATCTGGTTTTAGTTCCAGTAGTTCTAAAGAACTTTCATTTGGCAC
>JAEUTM010000431.1 GCA_016788025.1 Bacteroidia bacterium | reverse complement strand
AGTGCTGGCGGGAGTATATCCGTGTCCGCATAAAAGAGTGAGTCCTGAAACTTTAAAACCGCCATGAGTTTCTTAATCAAGTCATCAGACATTTGAAGGCTGTCCTGTTCAAACTTTGAAATGTATGATCTGCTCACGCCTGCACGTTCTGATAGATCTGCTTGCGATAAACCTCGTGCTTCGCGAGCCAGCGTGATCATCTTTGGATTTATTTTTTGAGTTTCGGACATTCTTAATTTCAAATCGACGGAACAAATGTATGGTGAAACTGCATAGAAATTAAATTCGGTTCATAAAATTGCCACTAAAAATGTCTAATGTATTGATACAGAGACCTATTATTTTTCGCTCGTTAAAGTAAAGCTAGAAGTTGATTTTTAAGCTATTATTATGATAGTTATATGTTATTATTTAGTTATTCAAATAGTAGTAATATAGAAAAAGTACGTTATAAGTGTGTTATTCAAATAAAAAAAAACGATACTTTTGTCCCATGACCGGAAAAAAGGACTGGCAAAACAGGTATAAACGTGAAAAGGATAAGCTGGTTTATCTTGAGTTCGAGGACTGGAGCCGGGAGGATTTGATCGACCATATCCTTCAGCTTCGGGCTGGTCTTGATGAGATGGGAGAGATTACGAAGAATGACGGATCAGGAACTGCAAAGGAGTTTGCTGAAGGTGATTATAAGCAAACATGGTCATACCCAACTAAGATCGCATTCCTGCTTACTTTAAATAAGAAGCCTCTTACTTCTGAAGAATTGGAAAAGCTGTTACGGAAGCACGACACGCATTTTAAGGATTATACCAAACCAAGGAACAATCTCACCGTTACTTTAAACCGGACGGTGAAATCCGGGCGTATTAAAAAGATCAAAGTGCCAGGCATTCGGAGTTTGTATTATGCGCTTCCCGAGTGGCTCGACAAAGACAGCAATCTCATGCCCACATTTTCGCTGGCATTAAACCCCTTTAAATAAATCACTGCCTCTTCACCAAGCGGAGGTTATCATCTTTTAGAAGGTGGTAGCCGTATTCAAAGCAGAAATAGCAGCTGTTCCCCGTGGTGGTAACCACCAATACCGTTCAATTAGTTTCGTGTTAATAAAATCATGAGGTAATGCATTCCTCACTTTCGTACATTTGACCAAAACGGTCAGGTTAAAAACAATCCAATGAAAACAATCGGCGAAAAGATCAGAGAGTTACGAGAAGAACATGGGCTTTTATTAAGACAAATCGCAGCCCAACTTGAAATCGATCCTTCCTTGTTAAGTAAGATTGAAAGAGGGGACAAAAGACCTACACGTGAACAGATATTAATGTTGGAGGATTTATTAAAGACCAAGAAAGATGAATTACTTGTGCTTTATTTGAGTGATAAGGTCGTGTATGAATTAAAAGATGAAGTGATCGCATTAAAGGCTATGCATATAGCCGAAAAGAAGATTAACTATTTGATGAAAGAAAAAAATGGCACTAAATAAAAATACTGATCCTTTAATACATGCGGATGATATTGGGGTAACCTATACGAAATCAGTATCCCAAGCTCACAAAAAAGAGCAAGGACAATTTTTTACTCCGATTAAGATTGCTGCCCTCATGGCGAATCTGCCGAAAATTCGGAAGCAAAACTCGTTTAAAGTATTAGACCCAGGTTGCGGGACTGGTATACTTTCTATCGCACTTATAAGAAGAATTACTGAAGAAGTTAAAGGGGTTGAAGAAATTTATTTATGCTGTTATGAAACCGACCAAGCCCTCGTTCCATACACTAAGCAATCTATTAAAGTGTTGGAGAACTGGCTAAAGAACAAAAAAATAAAACTGAAATTCAATCTAGTACAAAAAGATTTTGTCTTGGATAATGAACGGTTTTTTTCTGAGGGAGTTGCTGGTGACTATGATTTTGTTATTTCAAATCCTCCTTATTTTAAATTGTCACGAGATGATAAAAGAGCATTGATCGCTAAAAGAGTGGTAAGTGGACAACCAAATATTTATTCAGTATTTATGGCACTTTCAAGTGCCATGCTTAATGAAAAAGGACAGTTGATTTTCATTACACCTAGAAGTTACACATCTGGAAACTACTTTAAAGCATTCAGGGAGTACTTACTTGACGAGGTAAAACTTGACAAGGTTCATCTTTTTGTTTCACGCAAGGATACATTCAATCGTGACAGTGTTCTTCAAGAGACCGTTATTATTAGTGCATCCAAGATTAAAAAGCCTCAGAGAGATTACACCGTGGAAATAGGAACATCGTTTGGCCTTCGCGATATTGATACTCCTACCTGTAAACAGTATCATATCACACAATTAGTTGATTTTAGTTCGAACGAAAAAATATTACACTTTCCTACCAATGACAACGAAGAAGCAATCATTTACCTATTTAAAAGTTGGAAGGGATCACTTGCCGAATACGGTATTAAAGTATCAACAGGGCCAGTTGTCGCGTTTAGATCGTGGGACTACATAAAAGACCAATACCAAAACGGAAAAGTGTTTCTTGCTCCATTGTTTTGGCTTCATAATGTAGAAAAAATGAGATTGACATGGCCGGTTCCTAAACCACAGAAAGGTCAATACATTTTAATTTCTGACGCAAGTCGATCACTTTTAATTCCAAACAAGGACTATATTCTTCTTCGTCGATTTAGCACAAAAGACGATAAAAGCCGTCTTATCGCAGCACCATATTTCAAAGCTTTTCAAAAGGCTGAATATATCGGCGTTGAGAATAAGGTGAACTACATTTATCGTCCTGGAGGAGAGTTAGAGACAACTGAAGTTGTTGGACTTTGTGCAGTTCTGAATTCTGAACTGTTTGATACTTACTTTGGAATTTTTAATGGTAACGTGAATGTGAGCGCAACGGAGTTAAGGGAAATGGCATTCCCGCCCTTAGAATCAATTAAGAGAATAGGTAAAAGGGTTCTTGATTCTAATGATTATTCAATGGAAAATGTAAATCAAATTGTTTCAGAAGCTTTTGAGCTATCCGAAATACTGAGTTAAATATATGAGCAAAATAACCGAAGCACAGGAAATTTTAAAGGCGCTTGGACTGCCTCCAGCGCAACAAAACGAGATGTCAGCAATAACACTATTGGCGTTATGCAATATTTCAGAAAAAGACGATTGGGGTAAAGCCACTCGGCAAAGCCTTGGTGTTTCCAAAGGTGTGATGGCTTTTTCGAAGAATACCTATAAGAAGGAGTATGCACCTAATACCCGTGAAACATTCAGGAGACAAGTTTTGCACCAGTTTGTTCAAGGACGAATTGCTGACTACAATCCCGATAAACCTGGACTGCCTGTTAATAGTCCTAATGCCCATTACGCAATTTCACTTGAGGCTCTTGAAGTCATCAAAACATATAAAACTAAAAAGTGGGAAGCTGCGGTAAAGAAGTTCACAACTGAAGTGGCTAATCTTGCTAAAACTTATGCTAAAGAACGTGAGTCAGTAATGATTCCGATCAAATTGCCAAACGGCGATGTTATTAAGCTATCGGCTGGTAAACACAACGAACTTCAGGCTGCTATTGTAGAGCAATTTGCGCCTCGTTTCTGTAAAGGAGCGACTCTTCTATATTTAGGGGATACTGCAAAAAAGGACTTATTCATTGACAAAACATACTTAGAGAGTTTAGGTATTCCGATTGATCAACACAGCAAACTGCCGGATGTTGTAATTTACGACCAAGCCCGTTGCTGGTTATTTCTGATTGAAGCAGTTACTTCACATGGCCCTGTATCTCCTAAGCGCATGCATGAATTGGAAGAGTTATTAAAGAACTGTAAGGAAGGAAAAGTATATGTGACTGCGTTTCCTGATTTTTCCGAGTTTAGAAAACATATGGGAAACATTGCATGGGAAACAGAAGTTTGGTTATCCGATGTTCCTGATCACATGATTCACTTTAATGGTGATCGATTCATGGGGCCACGATAAAATAAAATTAAGAGTAATGAGCAGGGATTGGATATTCATAAGTCATGTGACTCCGAAAAACAACTATCAAGCAGCTTGGCTTGAGGCTAAACTTACATTGCTTGGATACAAGGTTTGGGTAGACATCAAAGATTTACGAGGTGGTGATAGTTTTTGGCCGGAAATTCAAGCCAAAATACAAAAGCATACTGCCAAATTTCTGCCGATAATAACTGCGGACTACATTGAACGAGCATCAACACCAAGATCAGGTGTAAGAAAAGAAGTATCGTGTGCGGATGGAGTAAGAGACATTGAAAATTTTATCATTCCACTGCGGTTTGATACTTCGGAGTATTCTTCATTCCCTATTGAATTTCAGGAAATGAACGGTTTTGATTTTTCAGCAAATTGGGCGGATGGATTGACTAAGCTAGTTAAGGAGTTGGAAAAATCAAACGTTCCAAAAGTAAGCAATGGTGATAACTACATTAAAAAGTGGTTTGAAGCTTTAGAGATAAAAAACGAGACTGTTCAAAAAGAAGAAAAATATTATACTAATTGGTTAGAATTTGTATTGCCCGCTAAAATTTATGTACATCAACCAAATTCAATAAATGAAACAGTACTCAATCAACTGGGATATCCTTATATTATTGAGTCAGTTTATGTAATCACATTTGTCGATAAGGAAACACTTTCGTCAGTTTCATCCCTAATAAAATCTCTTGAATTTTCAGTTGAGGACTTTAAGAAAAGAGACGACATTCCTATCAGCTCACATTTTATCTTGGTTGAGCCAAATAAAAAATTAGTCAAGCTACTAAATCAGACACTTATAAATTTCCTGAAGTCTTCTAGCCTTAAGGTATATAATCAATCAGGTGACAAAGAAATATTCTATTTCCCTAAGAAGGAAGACGATAAAAAGAAAATAAGCCTAAAAATTTATGGCCGAAGCAATAAAGCCATCAGTGGCAAAAGTACCGACGTTGCATGGAACTATGCTATTTCAGGTGCTGCAAGGCTTTTTCCTATAACCTATTTCAAAATATCTCATCATTTGTATTTTGAACGAGATGAGAAACCACTCGACAAGGATGGTCAACAAGAATATCGCAGATCAGTCGCGAGCGGCTGGTACAACAAAGATTGGTTGGATATGCTTCTTGCTTTCTTTCAGAAGTTAAAGAACTCAGAAAATACAGATCAAGTTATAATTCCGTTATCTAATGCTTCACAACTTGTGATCAACTGTGAACCTTTTAAACTACTTGCCGAACATGGCTATATAGAGCCGCAAAAGGTCGAGCCTGAAGGAGAAGCAGATGCAACAGCAGAAGATATTACAGAGGTCAGAGAGGAGGCAGCAAGTGGAAACTAAATTGAATTACATTAGAGAGCCTGAACTTACTTTTGGATTTGGGCAAAAGACGGCAGATCCACGTGATGGACTGATTTTATTTGGGCCGCATGAAAAGTTTGAGTCATATCAAGTAAAGGCAGGTGTCATTGGAACGAAATCCGGCATTGAATCTTATTTGAGTTTTGTTGAAACACTCTCCAAGCCGATCTACTCAATAAAAAAAGTATATGGAAAGGTAAAATCAAATGAAATCCAACGACCAAGCTTTCCGGGATTTGAAACTGTATTCGGAATTAAGTGGCCAAAGCAACCGGAAATTCAAATAGAAATTAACGAGACTGAGTTAAAGGCGAAGATTGCTATTGGAACAAAAAAGCAACGGACAAGTGATCTTGTTGATCTTTATCTCCAAAAGATTGTGGACGCAACCTCAAAGGAGGATATCGACATTAATTTGTGGTTTATCGTTGTTCCTCGTGAGTTATATGTCGCATGTAAGCCTAAATCTTGGGGAAGAGATTTAAGTAAAGGCACAGAGAATTTTATTAGAAGTACGAAAGCAGGTCAGGTAGCGATGGACTTTGAAGAATATCCGGATTACTTGGAGACAATTGCAAAAGTTGTTGACTCCTCTACCGATTTCCATCATTTATTAAAAGCGCGTCTTTTGATAGAAAAAATTAAAACTCCAGTTCAGATATACGTTGAGCCAACATTAAAGTTCAGAGACAAAATGATGAACAAACCACTTGGCGAGGACATGAAAGCTCACGTTGCGTGGACTACTTCAACTACTGTGTACTACAAGTTAGGTAAGTCGCCGTGGAAGTTAAATGATGTTAGGGACGGCGTCTGTTATCTTGGGTTAGTATTTAAAAAGTTGCAGCATTCAGGGAATAAGAACAGTGCCTGTAGCGCAGCGCAAATGTTCTTAAAGGATGGCGATGGATCTGTTTTTCGAGGAAATATTGGTGCGTGGCAAGGCAAAAACGATAAGGACTTTCATCTCGACAGCTCATCGTCAGAACAACTCTTGGGAATGGCCTTGGATGATTACAAAGAAAAATGGAAAAAATATCCTGTCGAAATTTTTATTCATGGCAGGGCAAACTTTACGAGCGATGAATGGGGTGGATTTACTACTGCTCTATCAAAGAGACAAGCCAGTACCAAGTTGGTGGGTATCGTAATAAAAGACTCCTATGATCTAAAAATGTTTCGTAGTGCGGAAAACCAGCCTTGTAATTACGGCGTAATGAGAGGTCTTTCATTTATAGTAAGTGAACGGGAGGCGTATTTATACACTCGTGGTTTTATCCCTCGTTTAAACACTGCCAGCAGCTTAGAAATCCCTAATCCTCTTCATGTTCGAATAAGTCGAGGCGATGCAAATATAAAAGAAGTTCTTAGTGATATACTTGCGTTAACTAAACTGAACTACAATGCTTGTATTTATGGCGATGGGTTGCCTGTTACTCTGCGATTCTCAGACAACATTGGAAATATTCTAACTGCGACCGACAACATGAAATCTGACATGAGACAATTTAAATACTACATATAATGCCAATAGACGACAGTATACAAAACCGAACCTTTGAAGAGCTTTTTAGCGGACCAGTGAATTTTGAAATCCCGTTCTTTCAAAGAGCGTATTCTTGGGAAAGAGATCAGTGGAAAACACTAATTGATGATATTTGGGAACAAGTTATTGCAGATGTTACAGAGCAGATGCATAATGAAAGTCCAGGAGAAAAAGTAACAAAAGAAAGGTTGGAAAAGCATTTGAGCGAGCATGAGCATTACTTTGGAGCAATTGTAGTACTAGAAAAGAAGAACTCTCATCCGGCTCTTAAATGTTTCTCTGTTATTGATGGGCAACAACGGATTACAACTGCATATTTATTTCTTGCATTGGTATATGAACTGTTGTCTTCCAAAGAAGGGTTGAGCCAAAATGCACAGGCTTTTATTAATGACTTAGGTGGCTACATAAAAAACACGGTTGATCCTAAAGGTGACGATTATAGATTGCTGAAGATATATAGCAATAAAGGAGACAGGTTGCCCACCTATCTAAAAATAAACAAACAAAATCCGGAAAGTCCATCTTTGCCGGTTGACATTCAATTGTACAATCCTCATAAAAGTCAAATTGACAGCTTCTGGGAGTATGCTTACAAAAAAATGAAAGGATACAGTGTTATTGAATTGTATGCCTTCGCTCAAGCAATCCTAAAAGGTCTAAAAATAGTATGGATACCGCTCGATGAGAGAAAAGACAATCCTCAAGCGATATTCGAAGGTTTAAATGATAAAGGAATGCCTTTGTCATCTGTTGAACTGTTGTGCAGTTATTTATTTAAACCATTGATCGATGAAGTAACCAAGCAGCATGAAACTATACACAATGAAAAATGGTTGAAGGTTATAAAAAAAGTTGATGGCGAAGGAAAATTTGAAGAGTACATTCGAAATCTTTTTTCAATTGATAAGCCCAAGATGATCGGTAGAGGCCGGAAACTTTATGCAAGTTTTAAAAGCGCTCACAAAAAATTAGATAAACAAACTGCTTTTAATACCATAGAGGACATAGCGAAGAATGTTGATGTTTATAATCAAATTAAAAATCCCTTAAAACCGGAGTTTAAACATCCTAATAAGGAGATCAGCGCGCTCCTCATAAAAATAAGTCAGACAAGTATGGAGTCGAGCATTCCTTTTACATTAGCGTTGATGATGGCTCATCGGGATGGCAAAGTAAATGATACGGATACAATAGTGATGCTAAACACATTATTGGTTCTTCTTGTTAGAAGAAAAGTATGCGAGATGAAAACGACCAAGTATGATGTTTTCTTTCCAGCACTTCTCGGCAAAGTAATTAATGAGCCAAACAAACGAAAAGCAATGATTGATCTTATGATTAAGGAAGATTTGTGGGTTTCTAATCAAGATTTTGAAGAGGCGTTTATTAGCAAGACTCTTTATAAGCATACGGAACTCGAGTTTGCTCGTTTGGTTTTACAAGAAATCGATAAGCGTTTTCATACTCACGGGCAATTTCCTGACTACTCAACAATTAATACAATCGAACACGTCATGCCACAAACGCTCGATGAAGAGTGGAAGAGCTATTTGGGCAATGATGTGATTAGCGATGTAAACATTGAGCGGTATAAAAACACCATTGGAAACCTCTGTTTGATTAGCAGAGCTGCAAATAGTTCTGTTGGGCAAAATCCTTACGAGAAAAAAATAAACAGTTATACAGATATTAGCGGTTTAACAAAGGATTTAAAAGGACGCTCTGTTAAATGGGACATAGAGGCAATAAAGTCTCGGTCAAAAGATTTGTCGGCAAAAGGGCTTGAGGTTTGGTCGTGGGAGAATTAACAAAAGGTTAATTAAAATGCAAATACTCAATAAGTATAACCAACTAACTATTGATCTATTTCATGGGACTTCAACTTTGTTTTTAGATAGCATTGTCTCCAATGGCTTAGGAGGAGTTAATCCTGTATCCGAGTGGAATATTTTGGGTCTTTGCAAAGAAGTATGTGAATTTAGTGATCAGCACTTGAAGGAAACAAAGCTATATCAAAGGAGCTTTGGTTCTTTAAAGAGGATGGCCGAACAAACCGCTGCTGAAACTTTTAATTTCCAGCACGGTGATACATACGTTTCTCCATCGCAACAAACTGCTGTTCGTTACGCAATAAACAAACGTTTTGGTTCGGAAATTCTTACTTACACAATAGATTTTTTGCAGGAACTAATCAAAAAAGAAATCCCATACGTAACTCAAGAACTCTACAGAAAATATTTAAAAATTTATGGTTTAATAGAATCAAATCCTTCGCCGCTGCTTGTGAAGATAAAAGACGTACCTATTTCTGCCTTGGTCAGTGAAGGAGGGCAAGACCCAACAGAGAATCTGAATGAGCTAAATGAAGCATTTATAAACTTTGACGACAGGTACGAGTTATTTGTTCAGCAGCATAATTTTAGATTGATCAAGCCCGTTCCGAAAGCCAACTTAGAGTTGTATTTGATCAATATTCAGAAATACAGTCAACTCGACCCCAAATACAATTTTTATAAAATTGAAACCCTTGACTTTAAATAAGCAATACCTACCAATACCCTCCTATAAAATTCCTTTTCTAAAAAACCGGGGATAAACTAAAAACCCCACTTCTACATTTGCTCCAAGTTTAAAACAGGACTTGTCAGGCGAATGAAAACACCTATCACTTATTACGGAGGCAAACAAACTCTTCTAAAATATCTTCTGCCGCTTATTCCACCACATAAGCTTTACTGCGAGCCATTTTTTGGAGGAGGAGCTTTGTTTTTTGCAAAACCTAAGTCCGAGGTTGAAGTAATAAATGATAAGAATGGTGAAGTGATCAATTTCTTTAAGGTAGTAAAAACAGACTTCCCTAAACTGCAAAAGGAGATCACTGCAACCTTGCACAGTCGCGACCTATATAAGACTGCTATGGTCATTTACGAACACCCACAACTATTCTCCGAGTGGAAGCGTGCATGGGCATTCTGGACTTTAACTAATCAGGGGTTCTCCGGAATGATCGGTTCATGGGGCTTTGGCAAGACTGCCTCAAAAGAAAAGGCAGTTGCCGCAAAACGGGCAGCCTTTACAAAGGAGTTTGCAGATCGGTTAAACACAGTCCAGGTTGAAAACAACGATGCTTTAAAAGTAATCTTACGATGTGATTCAAAAGACACCTTTTTCTATTGTGATCCTCCCTACATAGGTTCTGATATGGGGCATTATAAAGGCTACACCGAGGAAGAATATGAAGCCTTATTAAAATCCTTATCAAAAATTAAGGGAAAATTTTTGTTAAGCAGCTATCCTTCAGAAATCCTTACCAAGTATGCAAAGAAACATAAATGGCGAATTCAAAGGATCACTAAGTATGTAGCTGTAACCAAGCATACAGAAAAGAAGAAGACTGAAGTACTCGTTTACAATTACGAACCAAAAGACAAATCAGAAGCAGAAACCATGAGCGGAATAAGAAAACCAAAAAAAAATCCTTACTCGGAAATCAATGTAGAGTGTCAATTGATTGAGCGCTTTTTATATTTCCATGATAAAATCCTTTACAAGAATGCGCTTGGAATTTTCATTGATGAGCTGCAAAAAGCTATTGACGAGAAAAAAATTACGAAGAAATCTCCGGTGGCAAAGGATATTATGCTAATTCAGAAAGCTGCTGTTGATGCTTTCAATAAAATGCATAATGCTACCCATTTTGTATTGAAACCTACAACGATAAGAAGGTTAAAGGCTATAGTCGTGAAAAGAGAGAATGCTTACGAGGACGTCGATGAGGCTTTCGTTAAAAGTAAAAAGAAATCAAAGTCCCTTAATGGTGTCAATGTTATGTCTAGTACAGACTTCGCTAAACTTCAATTCAACACTATAGGTTTCAGAGATCGATGGCTTTCATTTATAGGCGATCCAGCACCGGGATTTACTGCGATGGTGTTTGGTATGCCGAAAATGGGAAAGAGTTATCTGTGCGTTGATTTTGCAGGTTACTTAGCAAGAAATCACGGAAGGGTTCTTTATGTCGCTAAAGAAGAAAAGCTGGATAAAACATTACAGGATAAATTACGTGAGAAGGATGTCGCACACGAAAACCTTACGGTTGCAGATGGAATTCCAAAAGATCTCGCTCTTTATGATTTCATATTCCTGGACTCGGTTAATAAGCTTGGTCTTACACCGAAGGATTTGGAGAAATTAAAAGCCGACAATAAAGGAAAGTCATTCATTTATGTGTTTCAGGCAACTAAAGCTGGTAAATTCAAGGGCAATAACGAATTCCAGCACGATGTAGATGTTGTGATAGAGGTTCCTGAAATCGGCAAGGCCGTTCAGTACGGAAGATTTAATCAGGGCGGAGAAATAGATATCTTCCAAGAAGAGCCCTCACAGACTGCATGACAAATAGAAAGTTCTTTGACGTATTGTAAATTGAGTTCCATTTTGTCCGCGTCCAAAAGGGTAAGTAATTGATATATAATATGATATCCCGCTCGCAATTTAGCAAAAATTCAGAATTCTCTGTATATTTTTGATGCCGATGAAACTGCTATTCGTAGAAAACGAAATTTTGGTTCCTGAAGAACTGAAAAGCATTCTTAAAAAAGAAGAGTGCAATTTTGAGCTATTGAGTTTAGACAAGGCGAGTTCAAAGTTTAATAATAGCGAGTTCGATTGCATTGTCATCTTCACAAAACACACCTCATCACAGTTACTAGACCTCATCTCTGACTTGAATACCGAAAATCGTACCGACGGAATTATTTTAGTTTCTGATTTAAAGGAAACTGATTTTATAATAAAGTGTTTCGAATTGGGAGTGGATGATTTCTATGAATATTCAACTCCCCCTTTAATTCTTAAGGCAAAAATAAATGCAGTTGTTCGGAGAAAGAGGTACAACGCAAAAAGCAAATTATATTTCGCAAATCTTGTAATAGATTTCTACTTGAAGCAAGTATTTGTGTGGGATAAAAAAATTAACCTCACAAAAAAAGAATACGATATTCTACTTTATCTGATCGCAAATAAAGAAAGTAGTGTTACAAAGGAGTCCATTGCAGAATATGTGTGGGGAGATTATCTAAAAAAAATTGACTCCTACGACTTTTTGTTTGCTCATATCAAGAACTTAAAGAATAAACTGAAAGCAGCCAAAGGCGAATTAGTTATTAAAAACACCTACGGTATCGGATACCAGATAGAAGAGATATAAATTAAAATTAAAACCATGAAGTGGATCACAAGAGAACGTCCAAAGATCGACAGGGTAGCCTGTCCGTGGCTTATTAAAAACTTTGTCGATAAGGAGGCAGAGTTTATATACGTTCCTACCAATCAGGTAATGGAAAAGGCAATGGAATTTAACGCCATTCCCTATGATATACCTGGCGTGGAACTCACACATGAAGGGGAGTTTTGCAGCTTTGACGCTATCTTAAAAAAATACGAGTTAAAAGATGAAGCCCTACATCGTTTGGCTGCCATTGTAAGAGCCGCAGATACCGACACACTTGAAAAATCACCACAAGCCGCAGGCTTGTTTGCCATTTCTGCTGGTTTGTCATACAACTTCAAAGACGATCATGAAATGCTGAAATACGGAATGGTTATATATGATGCGCTATATAGTTGGTGTAAATATGTAAGTGATGAAATCCATAAACATAATTGGTAACTATGTTGACTGTTCAGAAATCAAAATATTTATTTTTTACATTTCTTTTAGTTGTGTTCTTTTCTTTGCAGGTAAACGCGCAAAGCGATCTGCAAAGTCTGTTGAAGCAAGCGGAAGAAAATTATCCGCTACTGAAAGCAAAGGTAATGGATTTCAATGCTGCAAAAAAAGGATTGAATGCAAGCAAAAGCACATTAATTCCTACACTTGATGCGTCCTATCAAGCTAACTATGCAACCTACAACAATATTACCGGAATGTTTTACCCGCAATTTTTATTGCCTATAAGTGGGCCACCTTCTCCGGGTAATAATTCAAACGGCATTTACGGTAGTGCGGCCAGCCTTTTACTCAACTGGCAACCTATTACTTTCGGGCAACGTCTCGCGCAGATTGATTATTCTAAGGCAGGAGTGCAGTATGCAAGCGCAGATGCACAAAATGAAATTTTCCAGCACAAGATAAAAGTAGTGAATGCTTATCTCGACGCGCTGACTGCTAACGAACTGGTGAAGGTGTACGAAAAAAATTATTTGCGGGCAGAAACGAATTATTCGACGACAAAAACTTTGGTGCTGAATGGAATTAAACCGGGCGTTGACAGTGCTTTATTCAAAGCAGAAATTTCAAGGGCTAAGATCGATCTGCTGAATAGTCAAAAATATAAGCAGCAAACACTCATTTCGCTTTCGCAATTGATCGTTTCCGACCAAGTATCCGCAAGCGATACAACGTTTTTTAATAAACTTCCTTCATTAAGCCTGTCGACGGATTCGGTTAAACATCCGCTTCTGTCACTTTACAATTCAAATATCGAATTAAGTAACGCAAGAAAAAAAATGTTGAATAGGAGTTTATTGCCGACCCTCGGAATTTGGGGAACCACCTACGCAAGGGGATCGGGAATTCAGTATAATGGAACAGCTAACTCAATGGAAGGATTATCATTTCAGCGATACAATTACGGGGTGGGAATGCAATTAAGTGTTCCTTTGCTCCAATACGGTAGAGTGCGGCCATTGTTACAGCAGCAGGATTTTGTCATAAACTCAAATCAGGAAAAACTTAATGAAGTAACGCTTCAGTTGAAAAAACAACTTCAGATAGCAGATACCACGTTGAACAATGCTTATTTAGTTGCAAAGGAAAGCCCCGTTCTTGCCGGATCAGCAGGCTTTGCTTACAAAGCATTATTGTCACGCTATCAATCGGGACTTGCCAATTACGCAGACTTGATGCACGCACAGTACTTTTTAATAAAAGCTGAAACTGAAAACAAAACATCTTATGTAGCGGTATGGAAAGCCTTGCTTTACAAAGCGGCTGTTAAAGGTGATATAAATATATTTCTTAACGAGGTAACAAAGAAGTAAGATGAACATTATACGAGGAGCATTACAAAAACCAGTTACCGTCGTAGTGGCAATTCTTGCCATTCTGTTTTTTTCCGTGATGGCAATAAAGAAAATGCGGATTGACATTTTCCCTAAAATGGGATTGCCCACAATTTATGTTGCACAACCTTACGGTGGACTTTCGCCTGAACAAATGGAAGGCTTTGTTACATCCTATTACGAATATCATTTTCTATATATTACAGGAGTAAAATTTGTTGAGTCAAAATCCATACAAGGCGCTGCGATAATAAAATTGGTTTTTCAGGAAGGCACGGACATGAGCCAGGCAATGGGTGAGGTTGTCGGTTATGTCAATCGTTCAAGAGCATTCATGCCACCGGGAACCGTACCACCTTTTATTACTCGCTTTGACGCAGGAAGTGTTCCAGTCGGACAATTAGTCTTCCGGTCAGACACAAAATCGTTGGGAGAAATCCAAGATCTCGCTTTATTTAAAGTAAGGCCGATGTTTTCTACCTTGCCGGGAGTTTCCGCTCCTCCTCCTTTTGGGGGAAACCAAAAAACGGTGATTATAAAAGTAAATCCTGATAAATTGAGAGATTACAATTTGTCAGCTGAAGATATTGTGCAGACACTGACAAAATCAAACATAATTATGCCAGCCGGAAATGTTCGAGTCGGTAATGAAACAGTTATAACTCCGTTAAATTCGGTTGTTGAAAATGTAAAGGAATTAGAGAACACTCCACTAAAATTGGGGGCTGGTCCCTCAGTGTACATAAGAGATATTGCTAATGTTGAGTTAGCGGCAGACGTTACCACAGGCTACGCTCTTATAAATGGCAAGCGTTCTGTTTATATTCCAGTTACTAAGCGTGCTGATGCTTCCACATGGGATGTTGTACAGCGTGTAAAAGCAGCATTGCCTGATATGCAAGCTGCAGTTCCTGATGATATTAAAGTTACATATGAATTTGATCAGTCTGGCTACGTGATCAACTCTATAAAAAATTTGCTCTACGAGGGCGGATTAGGTGCTTTACTTACCGGATTGATGGTTTTACTTTTTTTGGGAGACAGAAGAAGTTCACTTATTGTAATTTTCACGATTCCTTTGGCGGTATTATCTGCGCTAATTTTTTTAAATGCGTTCGGGCAAACAATCAATATAATGACCTTGGGAGGCTTGGCTTTGGCGATTGGAATTTTAGTTGATGAAGCAACAGTAACGGTCGAGAATATCCACAGCCATCTTGAGATGGGTAAATCAAAACCAAGAGCTATTGTGGATGCCGCCTTAGAAATAGCTTACCCAAAATTGCTCATCCTCTTATGTATTTTAGCTGTGTTTGTTCCTGCATTCTTTATGTCAGGGATTCCCGGATCAATGTTCCTCCCTCTTTCACTGGCGGTAGGATTATCAATGACCGCTTCATTTATTTTATCGCAAACATTTGTTCCTGTTGCATCTAATTGGTTATTAAAAAATGAAACTCTGCATAAGCCGCATGGCAGGTTTGAAAAGTTCAAAGAGCGATACAAAGTTTGGCTTCAGGAACTTTCAAACCGATCAAAATCAATCGTGACCTTATTTTCAATTGGGACAATCGCCTTATTAATTACAGTTTTTGCTTTAAGTGGTACAGAAATTTTCCCAAAAGTAGATGCTGGTCAAACGCAACTTCGTTTGCGCCTGCCAGCAGGAATGAGGGTAGAGCGCACTGAAACAGCGACTCAAAAAATACTTTCCATAGCAGATAGCATAACCAACGGAAATATAGAGATCACATCTGCGTTTGTCGGAACGCAACCGTCGAGTTACCCCGTTAACTATGTCCATTTATGGACAAGTGGACCACATGAAGCGGTAATAAAAATCAATTTACAGAAGGGTTCGGGTATTTCGATAGATGAATTTAAAGAAACTATGCGTGGTGAAATTCAAAAGGCAATACCTACCGCAAAGATTTCTTTTGAGCCGGGCGATTTAGTAGATCAGGTTTTAAACCTTGGTTCCAATAACCCCATTGAAATTTCGGTACTAGGAAAAAACCTCCACCATTCAAGAGAGATTGCTGAAAAATTAAATCACAAACTTACTGAAATTGATTTTTTAAGGGACGTGCAAATTGCAACACCCCTTGATTATCCAACTATCAAAATGGAAATTGACCGAATTAAGGCCGGGCAATTGGGGTTGACAGTAGAGCAGATCGGTAAAGCATCTGTTGCGGCTACATCGTCCAGTCGTTTTACCCAACCTAATTATTGGTTAGATAAAGCTACGGGAACAGCATATCAGGTGCAGGTTGAATTCCCGCAATACAAAATGAACAGCCCTGAACAAATGGAGCTGATCCCGGTTTCAGGTAACGGAGCGCAAGCTGTTTATTTGAGAGATGTGGCTACTTGGAAAAAAATAAAGACTCCGGGAGAGTACGACCGTCTTAATCAACAACGTTTCATTACGATTACTGCGAACATTCATAAAAAAGATATGGGTGCAGCATTGAAAAAAGTCAATGAAGCCATTGCCTCGTTGGGAGAACTTCCGAAGGGATTAAAAATATCAGTAAAAGGTCAAGGTGACCTGTTGAACCAAACTATGAGTGAATTGCAGACTGGCTTACTGGTTGCAATTGTTGTAATATTTATGTTACTCGCGATAAATTTTCAATCCTTCCGCCTGTCATTTACTATTTTATCCGTTATTCCTTTTGTTATAGCTGGCTCACTATTGCTATTACTTATCACTGGAAAAACACTCAATATTCAGTCTTATATGGGAATCATTATGGCGGTTGGAGTGGCCGTCGCCAATGCGATTCTCTACATTACAAACGCACAGCATCTGAGGAAGGAAAATGATATGGAAGCACACATCACGGGAGCATATAATCGGATACGCCCTATTTTGATGACCAGCATTGCTATGATAGCAGGAATGATCCCGATGGCGATAGGCATGGGAGAAGGAGGCGACCAAACTTCCCCACTCGGCGTTGCAGTAATAGGTGGTTTACTATTTTCAACAATTGCCACACTTATTTTTTTACCCCTTACTTTTTATCGCATGACCAAAAACAAACCGATCAAAAATAATTCTCTCGATCCTAATGATAGTAACAGCCTATATTATGACATTCATCAATAAAAATATTCACATGAGGAATACCCGAAAGGTAGTAACTCAAATAATGATTTCAGCTTTGTTTGCTTGCCAAACAAGCTGCAAGCATGGTGATAAAGAGGAGGAGCGGAAAAAGCCTGTAAATGATTCTGTGGCAGTTTTTGTTCTTACAAAGGAACCGATCAACAAGCAACTTTCCTTTCCATCGGAATTAATTCCCTATGAACGAGCAGAAATTTTTGCAAAAGTAAATGGCTTTATTAAAGAAATCAAAGTTGATATTGGTGATAAGGTGCAAAAAGATCAGGTTTTAGCAGTAGTGGAAGCCCCTGAAATGCTGGCTACTTACGAGCAGGCCAATTCCGATTTACAAGCGGCACGGTCAAAGTACATGGCAAGTTTGGATGTTTTTAAACGAATATCGAATGCCTCAAAAGTAAATGGAACAATAGCTTTGGCTGAGATGGAAAAAAGTAAAAATCAAATGCTTGCCGATAGCTCAACGCTCGAAGCTGCCAAAGCAAAAGTGAGAGCTTACGCGGAACTAAAAGATTATCTTATTATTCGTTCTCCTTTCAGTGGAGTAGTAACTCAGAGGATGGCAGATGCAGGTGCGATGGTTGGTACAGCGAATTCAAAACCCATTTTTGTACTTGAGAATGTCTCCACTTTGAGATTAAGAGTTCCTGTCCAGGAGGCGTACACTAATGTCATATCCGATACATCGCAGATTACTTTTGTGGTAGATGCACAGCCTGATAAAATATATAAAGCAAAACCAAGTCGTAAATCAGGAGCTATTACAAAAGAAAACAGAACGGAAACATGGGAGTTTATTTTTACGAATGATAAAATGGAATTAAAGTCAGGCATGTATGCCAACGCTACGATTAAATTGAACCGGCAAAATCCCTCTTTTGTTGTTCCGCCTCCTGCCGTTGCAACGACATTGGAGAAGAAATTTGTAATCAGGCTAAAGAATGGTTTGGCCGAATGGATTGATGTGCGAAGCGGTATGAATGCTGGTGATAAGATTGAAATATTCGGCAAACTATCAGAGGGAGATACGCTGCTAAAAAAAGCAACGGATGAGATCAAGCCTGAAACAAAATTAATTCCAAAAAAATAACAGTTTTCCTCTATTAATAACTAAAATAAATATCATTATGAAAACAATCAAATCTCTGATAACTGCAAGCATTGCGCTTGCATTATCATCATGTGCCACAGAATTAAAAATTGTTGGTGACGATGTACCGACAGCGGTATCGTCAGCTTTCAAAGCTAAGTATCCAAACGCTACAAATCCTGAATGGGAGGTGGAAAAAGAAGAGGGACGATTAGTTTATGAGGCAGAATTTAAAATCGACGGAAAAAGCAAAGAAGCATATTTCAAACCTGACGGTACATTTTTAAAAGAAGAATAACATGGATAGAAAAACATTTTTAAAAGGTAGCTTATCGCTGGGAGCGCTGACTATCCTGCCAACCAATAGTATGTTTGGTCAAAGTTTAAATGAGCTTAAAACAGATAAGCTCACGGACGAGAATGGCAATTTTGTTCTTGCACCCTTACCATACAAGTTCGATTTTCTTGAACCATATATGGATGCGGAAACAGTAAATCTTCATTATACTTTCCATCATGGCGGTGCAGTCAAGGGAGCGAATAAAGATATGGAGATGATCAAAAAGGCTCTTGCAGATAGTAACATGGAAACAGTTGACTTCTGGACTAAAAAACTCTCCTATCACTTTTCAAGTCACGCTTTACACTCTATATTCTGGACAAATCTCAGCAATAAAAAAACTGATCCCAAAGGCGAGTTATTAAAACGGATTGAAAAGAACTTCGGCTCATATGATAAACTGAAGGGTTACATAGCCGCGACTTCCAAAAACGTCGACGGTAATGGTTGGGGTATATTGGCTTACCAACCCCATAGCGATAGCTTATCTATTATTCAATGCGAGAACCATGAGAAATTAGTTCAATGGGGTGCGGTTCCGCTTTTGGTAATAGATGTATGGGAGCATGCATACTATTTAAAATACAAGAACAAGCGTGCAGACTTCGTCGACGCACTTTTCAATATTATCAATTGGGAGAATGTAGAACAGCGATTGGAATTGGCAATCAAACTTAAATAATGTGAGGATTGTCGGTCTGTTTATATTGCCCTTTATCGTTTTTTCCTGCAAGCCAGATACGGAAGTATGGCATGCGGCTTATGCTCGATACAAATGCGACTATAAAACATTAACAGAGGAGAGAGAACAAGCGGCAAAGCAGCGAAATGATATTTTAAAGGCGAAAAAAGACAGCATCCAAAAGCTAATAAAGACCAAGTTTCAGGATCAGTTAGCGCGAATACAGACTTTAAGAGCCCAAATACAAGATATAGAAAAAGTTCATACAGCACAATATAGAAAAGCTCAGGACGAACAATCAGAAAAGTATGGTCATGTAAGTACGCCCGCCTACGAGAAACAACTTCAGCGATTGGATAATCAAAGGTCAATTAAAACGAGCGTTCTTGTTGAGAAATTGAGGAAGGAGGAATCAGAGCTCAAAGCTAATTCAGATTATGTGGCGTTAAGTAATGTAAAAGAAGAAGTCGAAAACGCTTTAAAGAATGTAAACGAAGAAGTAAAGGAAGTGTATAAATCAAGAGTGGATAGTTTACAGGAGAAAGTAAATAATCACCGAATTCATGGCAAAGAAATAAAAAGATCTTTGGATGAGAAAGAAGGAAAAGCGTTTCAAGCATTAACAGATAGCATTAACAATAGTCCCTGCAAGTATGTCAAATGAGTACACTTTAGGTGAGTTAGTTACATACTTTTTGAAGTTGGGAACCACAGGCTTCGGTGGGCCAGTTGCATTAGTTGGCTACATGCATCGTGACCTTGTTGAAAATAAAAAATGGATCTCTGAGGATGAATACAAGGAAGGTTTGGCTCTTTCTCAGTTAGCACCGGGTCCATTAGCGGCACAATTAGGAATTTATCTTGGGTTTGTTCATTATGGGGTTTTAGGAGCAACGTTAGCGGGGCTGGCTTTTGTGATTCCTTCTTTTATAATGGTTGTGTTAATTGGAATGGCTTACAAAATGTATGGGGGCATTCCTTGGATGCAAGCTTTGTTTTATGGGGTGAGCGCTTCAGTGATTGGAATAATGACGGTGAGTTCGTACAAGCTCACATCAAAATCAATCAGCAAATTTGAAAGCGCCGAAATAAAGAAAAACTATCTGCTTTGGATTCTTTTCTTAATTGGCGCGATTGTAACTGTCATAACTGAAAGCGAAGAAATTTTAGTCTTTCTTGGTACAGGTCTGCTTTATATGTTTTTTAAAGCTCCGCCGAAAACGAAAAGAAGCGCAAATAGTTTAGTTATTCTACTTTCAACTGGATTTTGGGATTATGAAATTGGAACGCTTGGAAAGATGGGTTTGTTCTTTACAAAGGCCGGAGCTTTTGTATTCGGAAGCGGACTTGCAATAGTACCATTTCTTCATGGAGGAGTTGTAAAGGAGAATCATTGGTTAACTGAACAGCAATTTTTAGATGCAGTTGCGGTTGCAATGATCACACCTGGCCCTGTTGTAATAACCGTTAGTTTTATTGGTTATCTGATTGGTGGGTTTCCCGGTGCATGCGTAGCAGCCGTAGCGATATTTCTTCCGTGCTATCTTCTCACCGTCATTCCTGCGCCTTATTTTAAAAAGATTTCCAAGAACCAATCTATTAAAGCATTTGTGGATGGAATAACAGCAGCAGTGGTTGGTGCGCTTGTAGGAGCTGTAATTGTAATCGCCCTAAGAAGTATTATCGATGTGCCAACGGCAGCTATCGCGATCCTGTCTGCCGCAGCTTTATTTTATTTCAAGAAATTGCAGGAGCCGTATATCATTGCGATTGCGGCTGTAATAGGACTACTTTTAAAATTTGTATTTAGAGTATAACGTATTTATGAGTGGAGGATTCAAATACAAATATTTTTTCATCTGTGTAGCAATATGGCTTCCGATTATAAGTCTCTCTCAGAACCTTGGCAATATAAACGGAGTCGTGCTTGATAAGCAAAGTCCGGTGGAATTTGTTTCAGTAATTCTTACTTCCTTTAACGACAGCACAAAAGCACTAAAGGTGGTGACCACAGATAGCATTGGACATTTTAAATTAAAAGATGTTCCGTTTGGCGACTACCTTCTGAAATTTCAACTTATCGGCTACCTTTCCTCAAGTCAGAAATTAAATTTAAATGAGAGCAACAAACAGGTTGCCCCGGTTCAATTACAACCTGATAGTAAAATGCTGGATGGTGTTGAAGTGGTTTCTCAAAAAGACCTTATCAAAAAGACTCCGCAGGGTTTTATCATTAACGCAAAGGATAACTTGACTCAAGCCGGGGGAACAGCAACTGACCTTTTAAAGAACACACCGACTATTGTTGTCGATCCTGAAGGTGGAATTACAATAAGAGGTAAAACACCACTTATTTTGATCAATGGGCGCAATTCTAATTTAAGTTCTACCGATAGGATTCCTGCCAGCAGCATTGAGAGTATAGAAATCATAAATAACCCTTCAGCTCAATATGACGCTGATGCGGATGGTGGAATCATTAATATTAAGCTAAAGAAAAATACAGCAAAAGGCACTAATGGTTCTGTGGGTTTAGGTGCTGGTTATGGAGCCGCAGGACGGCTTAATAGTTCATTTATTATTAATCACAGTACAGGCAAATGGAATTTTGGTTTGGCTTATGACAATCGTTTCGCCGGGCGCACTCGTAAAATTCACGCAAACCGTACAGCCTTCGATTCGCCAAATCAATATTATTTAATTCAAAATCGTTTTGATGATCGCCTTGAGGAAACCCACAATGCCAAATTAAACATCGATTATTCGCCTGATCAAAGGAACAGCTTCAGTTTTGAGGCAATTGGTAACTTCGATAGTCAGCATAATATCGAAACGCTGACCTCTACCTTTAGAACCCAGTCTGATTCGTTCAATACTAAAAACTCCAGGAGATCAGACGAGCTTGGCGTAGAAAAGGTGGCAGAGGTAGCATTTAATTATAATCGCAAATTCAGCAATCCGAAAAGAGCCTTGTCTGCAAACATAAGTTCATCTTACAACTATGAAACTGAAAACACTGATATTACCACTCAGTCTTTATTGGAAGACAGTACGCTTACTGGCAATCCGTTTCTGCAACGAACATATAATTATCAGCCTTCGAGCGTAAGCAATCTGCGGTTTGATTATGCCCATCCGGTAACTAAAAAGGGAGTGTTAGAAACAGGGTATAAAGGAATAATGCGGTTAACAAATGCAGACTTCCAAAGCCAGTATCTCATAAACAATGAATTTGTGAGAAATCCTCTCGCCAGTAATGTGTTTAACTTTCAGGAACAGATTCATGCGGCCTACTTACAATTCAGAAGCTATATAGGCAAAGAAGATTCTGTAAAATGGAAATATGATATCGGCATCCGCTTTGAGCAAGTCTTTAACGAAGGAAATGCTGTGAGTAATAACATTCATGTCAAACGTGATTACTTGAATTACTTTCCGACAGCCAACCTGCTTTATTATCCGAACCAAAACGACTATTTCAAATTGAGTTTTAGCAGACGCATTAACCGACCAAGCTTGGGGCAATTAAATCCCTTTACAGATGTAACCGATTCTCTGAGTCAGCACTCCGGCAATCCGTATTTGAAGCCGGAGCTGATCAATTCTGCTGAGTTCGGATATAATAAAGAGTGGAAGAAACTCTCAATCTCGACAAACCTCTTTTATCGGTACGCGACAAACATCATAAGGCCGTATCTTTCTTTACAGAGCAATGGAGTTTCTTTAACCTTTCCCACCAACTATGGGAATTCCGAGACTTACGGTCTTGAAAGTATTATATCCGCTTTTCCGGTTAAGTTCTGGAATGTAAATTTCAGCGGATCACTTTATCAGCAAAATATTAATGGTAGCAACGTCAATCCCGATATAGCTAATAACGTGTTCAGTTGGTACGGAAAGATCATTAATAATTTCAGTTTGTGGAAGGGAAGCAAACTACAGATCATGGCGAATTATAACTCACCAATAGGAACACCACAAGGTCAAAAAATCGAAATCTATTACGCTGATCTTGGCTTTCAGCAGAAGATTTTAAAGGGAAAGGGAGGACTTGGAATTGTTGTGACGGATGTTTTCAATACACAGATTAATGGATATACGGCAGCAGCTTCCAATTTTAGCTATAACCGGAAATTCAAAATTGATACAAGGGCAATAATGCTGACGTTCGCTTATTCATTCGGCACTGCGTTTAAAGAAGAACTGATCGAGAATAAATTTTCGAACGAGTAGAATTATCGCCCGTGGTTGAAGATCTGAATCTCTCCACCCTCATTATTAACATTGCCTAAGATTTTCCCATGTATGAAAATTCGAGAATCTTTTTTAAGGGTAATATTCTTTACCGTTCCAAAAAGGCGAGCGGTGATATTTTCGCTGACAGTGACATTTTCAGCATTGATTTCGTTGTATTGGCTGTGCTCAGTTATATTGATTTCTCCCCCGGTCAGCTCGGTGTAAATCTTAAAGTCCTTATTCATGTAGTTCTCCAAACTTGTAGAATTTTTGACACATTTTGAGTATACAAAACCCCCAACCACTTAGCCAATATCGGCTAAATAGTTAAGAGTCAGCATTTCGATGCGCCTTTGCAAGTTATATAATGAAAAGATTGTGCCGAAAGTGTTTCGGTGAGTGGGGAAGAAAAATAGCCTGAAGGCGAAAAAACGAAAGTGAATAATTCAACAGGGAAGGTCTTGCTTGGGCGGAGGGCGGAAATGGGGCTAAATCCGGCTTCCGCTTTACTTATGGAACTGGAATAGGATGATACCGCTTTGGTGCGGTTTAAGGGCAGGAAACTGGCCTAATCGGAGGGCAGGAATTCATGAGGATTTTAATCCGCTGAAAATCATCCAAAAAGTTCGATATTTGCAACCCGTAGGGTACCACAAAGCAGAAAAGCGACTATTCATTCACTTGGAGGTCGCTTTTCGCTTTATGGTACCGAAGCAAACAGGAACAGTCCTACTTCACGCGCAAAGTTCGTTAATTTCAAGCCTAGGGTGCGGATAAATTAAAGTCACACAAGGCGTTGGCATTTTTGTTTATAAATGAGGTCAAGCTTTGCTTGAGACGAGTTGAACAAATAAAAAGTAAAAGAAAACGCGCATCTTGATTTTTAAAACGGACAGTTTAACCTTGTCATCCTGCAAAAGGATTGTGTATTTTTGAATGTCCTGTTAAACTATTTCAAATGTGGCTAACAACATTATTTCCAATAAAACTATTGCTTTGTTTCATTTTTTGGTGCAATGCATTTTTGGTTTCCGGCCAAACCATTTGGACGTTAGGACCTATGTTACATGTAAATTTTGGCGGAGAAAAGGTTAGGGTTTCTTATGCCCTCGAACTTGCTTATTGGAATTTCCGGAATGTTCCCTACAGTGTTGATTTTGCAATGGAATTTGAACGAAAACGTATCCGTTTATACAGTGAAGCGCAAACGGGTGTTGGCGTGGCAGGTATTGCAGCGGGACCAGTTATTGAAATACAAACCGATAAACCGGCCCTGAGAGTCGGATTGCAGGGATCTGTATGGGCCAACTATTTTCTTGGATTTGATTTTAGGTTTAGATATATAGATAAGAAGAAATTGTATTGCCCGGGAATTTATGTTAAAGTACCATTTTATGCCCGGGACGAAAACGGAGAAAAGATAGAGTCTTCCTCATCCTCGTCGAGGAGTGGATTTGACGATTGATATTCCGGATCGGCTACCTCGCGGTACGAACGAACTAATAGCAACAATACTGCGCTCCATCAATAGTTCAAATTCGTAGGATATCGAGTTTTCTAATTCAGTTGAAATCATCCAAAAACTCAATAATTTCAATCTTTAGGTTTCAAATAAAAAAAGCTGCGAATGTGCAGCTTTTTTTATTCTGAACGAGAGTTACCTGTTGATTACCTTTAAAACTCTCAGCTCCTTTTCAATCCCTCCAATCTTCACTTTTACAAGATCATTTTCCTGTTTTCCCAATATAGCCATGCTTATTGGTGCAAACACCGATAGTTTTCGAGTTTTAAGATCTGCATTGTTTGGAAGAACAATTCTGAATTTGACAATTTTCTTTAAAACCGAGTGCCATAAAAGCACAACTGAATTTAACCGTACCGCTTTTTTTAATAGTTTAGGATGGCGTACAATTTTTAATGTTCGCCTGATCCAGTT
>JAEUTM010000397.1 GCA_016788025.1 Bacteroidia bacterium | reverse complement strand
GTCGGTTTTAACGATGCTGCCAACCTTAGTAATTCCGAAGAACTGAACAGGTGAGAATGTAACAGTGGTCGGAGTGTTATTGTTTGTTGGTTTACCGTCAGAATCCGGATCAGGATCCATACCTGCATTTGAAGAGTCACTTATTGCACTGTTCAGAATATTGAATGCTTGGGCATGGGCTGAATTAGAGTATGGAACAAAGAATGCACCAGGATGAACACGAACCATAAATATAACAGTATCTGATGCATTAGCTGCAAGTGTATTCAATGAGCCCGCGAGCAAGTTAACTTGTGAAGAGCCGTCGAATGTTGCATTGACAGACAATCCGCTTCCAGAGCCCGTTTTTGTAGAATCACTGTATACTGTGAATGTGGAAGGAGCAGGGAAGGTGTTTGCAAGATTATCGGTAAGCGAAATGTTAGCCAGAAGATCGGATCCATAGTTTTTAAGTACTACCGTATAAGTCAGGTTGTAAGAGCCGTCTGAATTGGCCTGAGGTGCCGACACCGCTTTCGCCACACCCAGGGCTTTTACCGAACAATCCACAGGTTGCAGGATAAGTGTAGTGTCTTTTTGACAACCATTACCATCAAAGAACCGGATGGTGTAAGCTACAGTGCTGGTTGGGTTTGCAAGATTGCTTGTAATTGTTCCTCCAACCGGGATCAGCGCTGCATTGGCATACGTTGCGGTTCCGGTGTAGGTTGTGCCGCTTACCAGGTCGTATTTATCAAGAGATACAAAGTTGGAAACGATGATCATTCCGTTGTTACTACTTACAGTTCCTTCACACGTTGCCGGCACAATGGTAGCAGTTATAGACACATTTGTATGTGAGCCAACAGTGATGATATTGCTTCCTGTACAAGTGCTTGATAAGTCAGTTACAACTACTGTATAATCACCAGCCGTCGAAGCGGTAGGGCTTTGAAGTGTGCTGGTAAATCCTGCAGGACCGGTCCAGCTGTAAGCCGGATTCGTTGTTGTGTTGGCAGCATTTAAGGTAATAGTGGAAACCGCACAGGTAATGCTTCCCGATGTACTTGCAGTTACCGAAGGTATGCTGTTATCGGTTGGAACATTAACTGTTGCCTGATCAGTACATCCGGTAACATTATCCGTAACCGTTACTGTAAAATCTCCCCAGTATCCCGAAGGTGTTGGGTTTTGAACCGCAGAAGTATAGCCCTGCGCGCTGGTCCAGAAGTAACTTACATTAAGGTCGTTACAAGTACCGAAAAGTTGTACCGTTGGGCTTGAACACGTAACTGTTCCTGAAGAAGCTGCACCAACATGGTCAGGTAAAGGATTAACGAAAATACTAACAGTTGCGGTTCCTGAACAGATGCCTCCGGTTGCACCGATAACCGTATAAGTTGTAAGTGCTGTTGGTGATTCTATAGTTACAGAGGAGGTGTTTCCGCTTGGGAGCCAGGTATAGTTGGTAGCGCCAAAAGCCGTTAATGTTGCAGAACTACCCATACAAATGGACGGGCTTACCGGAGACACAGTGATGGTTGGCGTTGGAACCACACTCACCGTATTGTAACCTATACCAATACAGCCATTACTATCTGTTCCATAAACAGTATAGGTAGTGGTTGCAGTAGGAGTATCCACAATAGTGATGGTGGCTTGATTTCCTGGAAACCAGGTATAGGTATTAGCGCCATTGGCAGTTATCATTATCGTATTTGTATTGCCACCGCAGAATACGGATGTTGTGGCTGCCGTGAAAATATTCGGAAGCGGTATCACCGCAACACTCGCTGTAGCCTCCCCAACACATCCATTGGCATCCTGACCGCTAACCGTGTAAATTGTTGTAATGGTTGGTGTATCTGTAATGGTTTGACCAACTAAAGATGTTGGGTTCCAAACGTAGTTAACCGCGCCGCCGGCTGATAAACTGACGGTACTTCCTGCACAAAGCGGAGTATTAAGCGCTGTGGCAGTTACCACAGGCAGTGAAAGAACATTTATCTGCGTAGTAACTGATCCCGAACAAGCACCGTTGTCGCCAATAAGGGTATAAGTGGTGGTTGTAGTAGGATTAACCACTATACTTGTGCCGGTCTGTGGTCCGGGCAACCAGGTATAGTTGGTCGCGCCGGTTCCAATCAAAGTCAAAGGGCTTCCATAACAGACAGAATTTGTAGCAGTACTTATGCCAACTACAGGCACATTAAATATGCTTACAGTAACAGTGTCAAAATTCGGGCAACCGTTGGATCCTATTCCACCAACTGTGTAAGTAGTGGTGCCGGAAGGATTTACAACTATTGGATTACCAGGCACAAAACCTGGCAACCAGGTGTAAGTTACTGCTCCTGTGGCCGATAGAGTGCTTGTTCCTCCAGGACAAACAGTAAGCGGATTAGCACTGGCAGTTACGATAGGTAAAGGAATCGGATTTATTGAAATGGTTTTAGAATTGGTACAGTTCAAAGGTCCGCCACTTGTAACCGCAGTGTAGATTGTAGTTACCGAAGGGGTTACAATGTAAGGACTACCAACGGATCCACCGGGATACCACGTATGCGTACCAGGAGTAATAGCGCCGAGCGCAACGGTGTAACCAACACAAGGTGTAGTGGTTGACGCAAAGACTGAAAGTGGAGGAGCGGGTGCCACAAAAATGGTTCTGCTTACCGCTCCGGTACATCCGCCGTTAAATCCAAACAAGGTATATACAGTAGTAACAGTAGGGCTAACAACAATGGCCGAACTTGTAGATCCTGTATTCCAGCTATATGTTGTGGCGCCAGTGGCACTTAAGGTTTCTGAAGAGCCGGAACAGATTGTTCCGCTTCCTGTTATATTAATGGCAGGCGAAGGTGACGGAGCAACGGTAACAAGCACCGATGCTGTGCCCTGGCAACCGAATGCATTGGTTGCTGTTACGGTATATACAGTCGTAACAACTGGTATCATAACAATCGGGTTGCCGGTTCCAAAAGGTGTCCATGCATAAGAGGTACCACCTGTTGCAGAAAGAGTTGTTGTAATTCCAGATCCGCCACACAAGGATGATGGATTAGCACTGGCTGTCACAATTGGCAGAGGATTAACAACCACCTGCACGGTGTTACTGCCTGAACAACCACTGCTGCTGGTTCCGTTAACTGTATAAACGGTGGTAACACTTGGTGTAACAATTACCGGAGAACCACTTCCGCCTGTAGGCGACCAGTTATAACTTGTTCCGCCACCTGCGGTAAGAGTTGCAGACTGACCAATACAAACTGCGGTAGGTGTGGCTGTAGCTGTAATATTTGCAGCCGGGTTCACAGTAACCACTACAGCGGCAGTACCCGAACATCCGGAAGCGCTGATTCCCGTAACAGTATAAATGGTAGTGCCTGATGGTGAAACAACGACGTTAGCTCCTGGTAAAGAACCAGGCTGCCAAACGTAACTTACCCCGCCGGTAGCTGATAAACTGGAAGAAGCGCCCGCACATATGGATGAAGGGCTGGCGCTGGCGCTTATAACGGCCTGAGGACCTACAATGATTGCAATGGTCGCACTGCCCACGCAGCCTGTTCCATTTGAACCTAGTACAACATACGTTTGACTCACTGTTGGACATACAGCTACGGATGCACCTGTAGAGCCGGTGCTCCACGTATAATTAGTTGCGCCAAAAGCAGATATCGTAGAGCAACCCGGCGCGCATAAAGAAACCGAAGTAGCAGATAATGTAATATTTGGTGTAGGATTTACCGTAACTAAGACAGTGCTCTGAGTGCTACATCCGGTAGGATTATAGCCTGTTACGGTATACGTAGTGCTGGTAGATGGACTGACTGTTACGTTAGCGCCACTAAGTGCCCCAGGCATCCAGCTATAATTAGCCGCTGTGCCGCTGGCAGTGAGAGCAGCAACACTTCCCACACAGATAGTGGAAGGGAATGCGCCGACGATCATTGAAGGGGACGGATTAACGATTAAATTAATGCCAACGGTTGCAGTACATCCGGCAGCGGTAGTACCAGTTACCGTGTAAACAGTACTGGAAGTCGGATTTACTGTTACGGTGCCGCCCGGAAGGCTACCCGGGTTCCAGACGTAACCAGTGGAAGTTCCTGTAGCTGTTAAGGTGGCCGAACCTCCTGCACAAATGGCGGTTGGATTTGATGCTACTGTTATAGCAGGGAATGGAGATACTGTGATGGTAACCGCGGCAGTGTTTGTACTAGGACAGCCACCCGAGTCACCGGAAACTGAGAAAGTAGTTGTAGTACTTAGCGTTACTGTTCTAACCGGAGAGGTCGGACCATCAGACCACTGATAGTTGGTTAAGCCATTTGCCGTTAACGTTACTGTTCCTCCAGAACAAATTGTGTTGGAAGATGCGCTAAGATTTACAGTAGGACTTGGAGTTACCGTAACAGTTACAAAAGCAATATTGCTGCAGGAAGCGGCAAAACCAATAACAGTATAAGTTGTAGTAGAATTTGGAGAAACAAATATGCTGCTTCCAACGAGACTACCCGGTTGCCAGAAATAGCCAGACGAAGCGCCATTCGCGGTAAGCGTTGTTGTACCCCCGGAACAAATGGAAGATGGGCTTGCAGAAGCTGTAACGGCCGGTATCGGAGTAACAAAAACAGTAACGGTTTGCGTTGTGCTGCAACCAAGCCCGTTTGTACCGCTTACAGAATAAGTTGTTGTGCTCGTTGGCGTAACTATAACCGGACTGCCACTCAAGCCGCCTGGTTGCCATGTTAATGGAGTTGCACCCGATGCGGTTAATGTGGCGCTCTGCCCTGCACAAATTCCCGGAGGATTTGCTGATGCAGTAAGAACGGGTCCGTTATTTACAGTAATTGTAGTTATAACCGGGGCACTCACACAGCCGCCACTTGAGCCAACAACAGTGTAAGTAGTAGTAACAGTAGGACAATCGACAGCACTACCTCCTGTAATTGTGTAGCTTCCGCCTCCGGTTGCATTTAAAGTTGCACAACTGCCCGCACAAATCGTAGACGGATTAAAGCTGGCGGTAATTGCAGGAATAGGAACTACGGTAACCTGTACAGTATTTTGGCCAATGCAACTGCCATTTGAACCGGTAACAGTATAAATGGTGTTTGAGGAAGGTGAAACATTCACGGCGGAACCCGTTATAGGTCCTGGGGTCCATGTATAAGAATTTCCAGTACCACCCGAAGCAATAAGTGCAACACTGCTGCCTGCACATACCGATGCGGAAGTAGGGCTAATATTAATGACAGGTGCAGGAACTACGGTTACCGTTACGTTCGCAACTGCTGTACATCCAAGCGCACTGGTTCCGGTAACAGTGTATACGGTAGTGCTGCTTGGAGAAACCACAACACTGGTTCCGGTCCCACCCGTTGACCAAAGATATGAACTGGCACCATTTACCGTTAATGTTGAACTGTTACCCGCGCAGATTGTTGCAGGATTGGCAGACGCTGTCAAAGCCGGACTTGGATTAACAGTAACTGAAACCAATACCGGGCTGCTCACGCATCCCGCAGCATTCGATCCGATTACAGTATATGTGGTGTTTGATGTAGGACAAAGGTTTGTAGGACTGGTAGTATAACTCGTTGCCCCTGAATTAATGAAGGTAAAGCAATTGCCAGTACAGAAAGAGGTAGGCGAAGCAGAAGAGGATATCGTTGGTGGCGTAACAACAGTAACTACTGCAGTCGTAGTCGAAGTACAACCCGCGGCATTTGCGCCGGTAATCGTATAAGTTGTATTTGAACCCGGTGATACATTTACAACGGATCCAAAAAGACCTCCTGGTTGCCAGGTATAATTGTTAGCGCCACTTGCAGTTAAGGTAACCGAGCTGCCAAGACAAACACTCGCGCTCGATGGACTGATCGTGAGAGATGGCGGAGTACTGAAAATAGGATTTATAGTATAAGTAGATGTACAACCCATTGCGTTTGTTCCACTCACCGAGTAGCCGCCCGAGGTTGTAGCAGTAACAGGAATAGAAGTGCCGGAAATGGCCCCTGGATTCCAGGTTAGAGAATTCGTTGCCGTTGGCGCCACTGCAGATAATATTACAGTGTTTCCCGGACACGCCGTTGCGGGACTTGCGGAAACAGTCATTGTTGGTCCCGGATCAACAGTTACTGTTATGGTTGCCTGGGCAGTACATGTATTAGCGGCTCCTATGGCCGTATAAGTTGTAGTAACAGTTGGGGTGAAGGTTTGAAATATTCCGACGGCGCCGCCAGGATACCACGTAAAATCAGGGGCAGCAAGACCAATGAGATTAACCGGTGTGCCGGCACATATAGGGGCTACGGTGGTTGGAAGTATAGCTACGGGTGGGGCAGCGGTAATGGAAATGGTGCTCACCGCACTGCCGGTACACCCGGTGGAAGCCGTACCAATTACGGTGTAGGTGGTTTGAGACGAGGGGGAAACCGTAATTAAAGAACCGGTTGAACCACCCGGGCTCCAGGAGTAAAGACTGGCTCCAAATGCAGCCAATGTTGCAGTTTGTCCCGGACAAATGGAGGTGTTGCTGGATAAAATATTTACCAGTGGGTTGGTGTTTACATTAACCTGTACTGTAAAATTACCAACACAGGTCCCGGTTTTGGCCGTGACCGTGTAGACTGTTGTGATAGTAGGCGTGACGACAATAGATGATAATGTTGAGCCGCCGGGTGACCAGGTATAAGAAGTTGCACCGCTGGCACTCAGTGTAGAGGATGTGGTTGTTCCGGCAGAGCAAAGGTTAGCGGGGCTTGCTGTCACGGTCGTCGGAGGAACAAAAGAAAGGTCAATGATTCTCGTTAACGGTGGATTACAGATTCCCGGAGGATTCATCTGCAATGTATAAACACCCGCAACGGCTGTGGTAATTGTTTGACTGGTATTGCTGCTTACACCGCTTCCTGATGGACCGTTCCATGTGTAAGTAATTAAGCCCGGAGGCGCAATTAACGTAGCGGAGCTGCCACACTGTGCCTGCGGGTAAACAGTAGCAGAGGGCATTGAAACGGTGTTCGAATTGACGGTAAGATTCATCGTTCCGCAATTGGAATCGAAATAGGCATAACCAAAGTGTCCGCCCAGAGCGCAGTCACCAACAATCACTTCAACAGTAATGTTGGAGTTGATGTAGCCGCTAAGGTTAACAGAAAATTTCTGCCAACCCTGGCTCGTTTTAACGGTTGTGGAACCTACCGCAACGGTGCTCCAGGTAAGAGGACCAATACCGGCACAACCACCTGTGCCCGATTCAGGAGCAATGATACTAAAACTTGGACAGGATTGTAAAACTCCCGAATCCCAGAACTTGACCTGCATGTAGGGTGTACCTGTACATGTGTGAATCCCAAAAGGGCTTCCCGCCTGGGAAACGTCTTCCATCACCGCCCAATAAGCAAACTCGTACATGTAGTTTGTAGATGTAACCGGAAATGTCTGAGCAATTTTTACTACCTCAGCATTAGCGTTATTATTTCCAATCTTAACAACGCTATTTCCACTAAAAGGCGAGTTAGGAATTGTTCCAACATAAGGATCCAACAGCGTAGTTGTTACCACCGAAACCAGTGAGCCCGAAGAAATCGAAGTTGGCGTAGATGGATAACTTTGAGAATTAGTGTTCAAACCCAGCGACGCGGACCAGCTTGATAAAGTTCCTGACTCGAAACCTTCATTGCTACAAGGAGCATTAGCGGTAGTTGCCGGACTGTATTTGCCAAACCAGTTGGTTTGAAAGCCCTGATAGCCAACATTTGAGTTAAGATTGTATTTATCAATAACATAACTCCTTTTGTAGAGTTTAATGGCGTTTGCGTAATTCGCGCCGTAAAGGCCTTCTGCCAGAGCTTTGGCATTAGCCTGGTTTACGTCAAATCCCTGTAATGAGTCCTGAGACAGAACATCTGCAAAAAGAGCCGTGTTAATTTGTGAAAAAAGAGGGCTGTTAGAAAATGTTAATACTGCTGTAAAAAGGACTAGTAATTGTCTGAATTTCATAGAATAATATCTGAAATAGTGACAACTAACTTACTCAAATTTTTTGAACAAAATTTAAATAAATTTTGCAGTTAGACCCAACCTTTTTCAATTAGTTGAAAATCATCATTTTATTTATGCATCAATGCGTAAACATTAGCTTACAGCGAGTTAATGGGAGTCAAAAACGGAGCCTTTTTTACGAAAATTGTTAAAAATACTTACCTAAATTTTGCCGTAAAAAATGTGTTTTTAGGGCACCCACCCGTTTTTTCTTCGATAAAGTGACCGAATTACTAATTTTTTAAGCGTGGTAATAAAAAGAAAGTCTTTAGAATTAATTAAAAAATAAAGTGCCGGCTAAACCCATTCAAATGGTTAAATTTGGTGGTTTATGCAGCAAAATGTTATAGCTCTTTTACCAGATCATGTTGCAAATCAGATTGCCGCCGGAGAAGTGGTTCAGCGGCCTGCAAGTGTGGTTAAGGAACTTTTGGAAAATGCGATAGATGCCGGAGCAACGCATATCAAACTAATCATTAAGGATGCGGGTAAATCTCTTATCCAGGTTATTGATAATGGAAAGGGCATGAATCCCGTTGATGCAAGGATGTGTTTCGAGCGTCATGCAACGTCCAAGATCAGTAAAGCAGACGATCTTTTTGCATTAACAACGAAAGGATTTCGCGGGGAGGCTTTGGCTAGTATTGCCGCCATTGCACAGGTAGAATTAAAAACGCGGCAAGCCAACGACCTGGTAGGTCAGCAGATCATTATTGAAGGCGGGAAATTCCTTTCACAAAATGAGTGCCAGACGGCAACCGGTACGTCATTCATCGTAAAAAATTTGTTTTATAACATTCCAGCACGGCGTAACTTCCTCAAAAGCGATCAAATAGAACAAAAGCACATTATCGATGAGTTGGAAAGAGTTGCTATTCCCCACACAAACATTCATTTTGTGCTGCAAAGTAATGGCAATGAAATTCTGAATCTGCCGCCGGGAACGCTTATACAACGCATTAAGTCTCTACTCGGAGGGTATATGCAGAAAGAGCTGACTCCTATTAACGAAGATACTTCTTTCGTCAAAATTTCAGGATATGTGAGCCTTCCCGAGCACGCTATTAAAACAAAAAAAGAACAGTATTTTTTTGTAAATAACAGGTTTGTGAGAAATCCCTTTCTGAATCACGCTATTTATGAGGCTTATAAAGAACTCATAAGTTTCCAATCTCACCCGCGCTATTTTATTTTTCTCGAACTGGATCCTAAACACATCGATATTAACATCCATCCCACAAAAACAGAAGTAAAATTTACCGATGATAAAACGGTGTATATGCTTCTCGTAAGTTCAGTAAAGAGAGCGCTCGGGAAAGCCAATGTGTCCCCATCTCTCGATTTCGAAGCAGAAACCGGATTTAACCAGGAGCCCGCCTCTTCCGGGAAGATATACACTCAACCAAAGGTTACTTACAACGCAAATTACAATCCATTTCATACAAATACTGCTATTCAGCAGGAGAATCCTTTACAAAAGAGCAACAGGCAGAACTGGGAAACAATGTTTGAAGGTTTTAAAAACGACAAAGAGATTGCCGAGCATACGCCAGGTCAGGATCAGTCGGTACTTGAGAATATTCACCAGGAGGCCATTGATTTTCAGGTATTCCAGCTGAACTTAAAGTACATTGTAACGGTGTACAATAAAAATGTGTTGATCGTTGACCAGCAACGTGCACACGAGAGAATAGTATACGAACATTATCTTCATTCGAAAAAAGAAGACAAAAGCAATTCACAACAGCTTCTTTTTCCTGAGCAAATCGAATTAAGCGTTAACGATTTTCAACTGGTGAAAGATCTGCTTCCCGAGTTTAAACAACTGGGATTTGATGTGGAAATTTTTGGGAAGAACAGTATTGTTATTAACGGCACTCCGGCGGACATGCAGGAATTTAGCGCGGTACAAATCTTTGAGGGCATTCTCGAAACCTATAAATTGAATACCATTGATGCGAAGATCGAAAGGAGAGATAATTTATGCCGGGCCATCGCTAAAAATATTTCCATTAAATACGGAAAGTTTTTAGAAACCGAGGAAATGAAATTATTACTTAATCATCTGATGCAGTGTGAAAACCCCTTGTACACGGCTGGAGGAAAAGTGGTGATGATGGATGTTGAATACGATGCTATTGAAAAATTTTTTAAAAAATAATGAGTTATAACGACCAATATCGTCCCGGAGGGTTTGGGTACCTTCCTGTTGTTACGAAGAACATCATTATCATTAATGCTGTTATGTTCCTTGCCACATTTGCTGCGCAAACACAAGGTATAGACCTGGTAAAATATTTTGGGCTGCATTATTACCTGGCCCCGGATTTTAAGCCTCACCAGTTTGTAACGTACATTTTTATGCATGGTAGTTTCACGCACATTTTGTTTAACATGTTCGGAGTTTACATATTCGGCCAGGTTTTAGAACAGGTGTGGGGACCAAAACGGTATCTTGTATTTTATTTGCTTACCGGATTTGGAGCAGCGTTAGCGCAGTACTTTGTAATGTACTTTCAGGTAAACGAAATAATCGATTGGTACAATGTAAGAATTGCGCTGCCAGACATCGGTGCCGATGTGAGGTCTCAGTTGATCGAAAACAAAATAAACGACATAAATTCACAGGTAATTGTGGGAGCTTCGGGATCGTTGTTTGGGCTTTTGGGTGCATTTGGAATGTTGTTTCCTAACCAACGCTTGTATCTTTATTTCCTCTTTCCGGTAAAAGCGAAATGGCTGGTAATTGCATACGGAGCTTTCGAATTGATTTCCGGCTGGCGCAATGATCCTATGGATAACGTTGCACACTTCGCCCATATCGGAGGACTGATTGTTGGCGTTGTGTTAGTACTCATCTGGAGGCGCAACAGAACTCATTTTTATTAAACCGGAACATGAACTTTCTTCAGCAGATAAAATATAATTTCCAGAGACAGGGAGTACTAACACAGATTATTATTCTGAATGTTGCACTATATCTTACTATCAACCTTGTTGGAAACCTCTCTCATTTAAATCTGGTTCCTTATACCGCGCTTCCAATCAACAGTGAGACGTTTCTGTTTCATTTCTGGACGCTCTTTACCTATATGTTTACACACCTCGATTTCTGGCATTTGTTCTGGAACATGGTATTGTTTTATTTTATGTCTCAGGTGTTCTTTACAATTATGGGACAGAAAAAACTTCTTTACCTGTATGTAATGAGTGGCATTTCAGGGGGCGTGCTGATGCTAATTCTCGGCCTGATCTTTCCTTCCGCATTTTCCAATGCGATCCTGCTTGGCGCATCCGCAGCTGTGCTCGGTGTAGGGGCAGTAATGGCAGTATATTCGCCAAATTACAAGGTATATCTTTTCGGCGCCATAGAACTTTCTTACAAGTATTTTTTTCTAATAACCTTTGCACTTTCCACAATCATCGATCTTTCCGTAAATACCGGGGGTAAAATTTCCCATATCGGCGGAACATTATTCGGATTGATTTACGGCTATTATTTAAAAAAGGGAACAGATCTTTTTAATTTTTCGTTCAGCTTTAAGCGTAAGAAAACGTATGAGCCGAGGGTGATTGAAATGGTGAAACCCAGGCAGAACAAGGGAAAGAATGACGAGCAAACAATGAACGAATTGCTGGATAAGATCTCTAAAAGTGGTTACGATAGTTTAACTAAAAGCGAAAAAGACGAACTATTTAAATTATCCCAGAAAAAATAATATTCACCACAGCTAAAGCAGAATATATCGAATTGTTAATAAGAACACATTATGATAAGGGTCACTAAATATATTTTTTTTATATTAGTGAGTCTGCAATGAATACCCTTAAAGCACTTATATTTTTTTTGCTGATTGGCACTTCCCTGTTTTCGCAATCTAAAAATCCTGGTAGTATAGAAGATGCCGAAGATCATGTCAAGCACGGGAATTACCTGTTCGCCATTCCTATTTTTAAGTCTGAATTAAAAAAAGATCCCGGCAATACCAAGATAAAGTATCAATTGGGGCTCTGTTATTTAAACACCAGGATAGATCGCCATGAATCAATGACCTACCTTGAAGAGGCGTCTAAAGATCCTAAACTGGAAGAAGAGGTTTGGCTTAATCTCGGAAAAGCCTATCATATCAACAATAAACTCGAAGAAGCAATCACTGCTTTTGAAAAATACGCAACACTTAAACCTAAAAATCAGGCAGAATCTGAGAGATTGATTGAACAGTGTGAGAACGCAATAAAATTCATGAAGAAACCAACTAACGTTTCGTTTCAGAACCTGGGTAAAGAGATTAACAGCACCGAACCAGATTATTATCCCTTCATAGACAAAGATGAAATGTTTCTTGTATTCACGTCCCGCAGAAAGGAAAACGTGGGAGGAAAAAAAATCGAAATTGATGGTTACCGCAGCTCCGATATTTACCAGAGTACTCTGGATGCAGATGGTCGTTGGACAACCGCCAAAAGCGTGGGCAGGTACCTGAATACTAACCTGGATGAACAGGTTACTGGCCTGAGATCAGATGGAATGGAAATGTATGTTTACCTTGATCATATTGATAAGTTTGGGGACATATATATAAGCAACCGCAAAGATGCTAACTCAGAGTTTGCGAAAGCAAAAATATGCGACCCTTCGGTGAATGCTAAAATTGAAACAAGCGGTTGCGTGAGTGAAGACGGAAGTATCATGATCTTCGCCCGAAGGGATAAAATTTCTGAAACCAGCGATCTATACATGAGCCGCAAATTGCCAAGCGGTAAATGGGGGATACCTCAGAAACTGCCTGAAACGGTTAACTCCCCGTATAACGAAGACGTGCCTTATTTGTCTTACGATGGCGAAACACTTTATTTTGCAAGCGACGGACACAACACCATGGGCGGTTATGATTTGTTTAAAACCCGTTGGGACCAAAAAACAAACAAATTCTCCGAGCCAGTAAATCTTGGTTTTCCAATTAATTCTACCGACGATGAACGGAGCATTTGCGTAACACAGGATAACCGCCTGGCCTACGTAAGCGCATTCAGGCCAAATGGATTCGGAGACCTGGATATCTACAGGATTAAATTTGAAGATACCGAACCAATAAGTGTCATTTACACGGGTCAGTTTTTTATGGGCGATACTATTCCGGCAAACCAACCCAAGGATTACAGCATTACCATTACAGTTACAAACACGCTTACCAATTACGAATACTCATTTGTTCCTCATCCCAAAACAGGTCGTTATGTGATGGCACTTCCGGCAGGGGAATATAAACTGGTAACGCATGCAAAAGGTTACCTGCGTTATAAAGAAAATCTTACCGTGAGTGATATGGGTAAAATAAATTTAGAGCGCCAGAAAGATATTATTCTGAAGAAAAGTACCAAGGCCTCAGCAAATCAGCCTTGATCTGGATTTGCAAAAAAATTAAAACCAAGCATCATGAAAAGAAAAGAGTTTTTGAAGAAAGGCGCTTTGGGTGCCTTTTTTATGGGGATATCGTCCGCTTTTGGAAATGTTTTGATTCCCATGGCTAACGGGAATACCAAATCTTCGTCACGTTTTCGTGGCATAGAGGGGGTCTATGCTCCCACCAACACACACATGGTTGGAAATGGTTTCAAAGTCATGAATTTTTTTCCAAACGGACGTGGATTTGAAGAACGCATGAGTCCGTTTTTTCTGTTGGACTTTAACGCCGAGGTTAACTTTCCACCTTCCGAAATTTCGCGTGGTGTTGGCGTTCATCCACACCGCGGTATCGAAACCATTACATTTGCGTATAAAGGCAGTGTTGCACATCACGATAGTGCCGGTAACTCTGGTGTTATCAATCCCGGCGATGTTCAATGGATGACGGCTGGTGGAGGTGTGCTGCATAAAGAATACCACGAGAAAAATTTCGACAAAGCAGGCGGCGCTTTTGAAATGGTTCAACTTTGGATCAACCTTCCCAAAAAACATAAAATGACACCTGCAAAGTATCAGAGCATTTTGCATAAACACAAACCGGTGATAGAATTGCCTAAAGGGATGGGAAGCGTGCACGTAGTTGCTGGCGAATACAAAGGCACAAAAGGAATTGCCAGTACTTTTTCACCGGTTCACATTTACGACTTTCATCTAAACCCGAACGGAGAAGTGGATTTTTCTTTGCCTCCACATTTTAATTCAGCCATATTAGTGGTAGATGGTAGCATAACAGTAAACGGGATACAAGACGTGCCGGAAAACAATTATCTTCAGTTTAAAAATGAAGCCGGAGAAATTCACATCAAAGCAAAATCAAAAACAATTCTACTTCTGCTAAGCGGAGAGCCTTTAAACGAACCATATGTGAGTTATGGACCTTTTGTAATGAACACCGAGGAAGAGATCCGGCAGGCAATAGAAGATTATAATGCCGGGAAATTTGGTTTTCTGGCGGATTGAACCTGATTATACCTTTCGAAAATGGAGGATCATTCTTCACATCATCATCATCATGAAGCGCTTGCTTTGCGACAGGTGGGGAGGGCGTTTATCTTCGGAATTTTATTGAATGGTCTTTTTGTACTTGTCGAGTTCGCTTATGGTTTTTATGGAAACTCATTGGCTCTGCTATCAGACGCTGGTCATAACCTGGGCGACGTGGCAACATTGGGACTTTCCCTGTTTGCTTTTCAGATTGCAAAGAGGAAAGCAAATAACAGGTTTACTTACGGTTTCCAGAAAGGTACTATTCTGGCCTCTCTCACGAACGCAGTAATTTTATTAATAGCGGTAGGCAGCATTGGCCTGGAAGCAATTTATCGTTTACAGCATCCGATTGAAAGCAAAGGCGTGATCATCAGTCTCGTGGCGGGCGTTGGGGTGATCGTAAACACTGTGTCTGCACTCTTGTTTTACAAAGATCAGGCAAAAGATCTCAATATCAAGGGAGCATATCTGCATTTACTCACAGATGCGCTGGTATCAATTGGCGTGGTGATAACCGGTGTAGTGATTTATTACACCGGGATAACCTGGATTGATCCTCTGATCAGTATCGCCATAATGATTATTGTTATTTATAGCACCTGGGATCTATTAACGGAAAGTATAAAGCTTTCATTGGACGCTGTTCCTATGGCCATAAATACAGAGCATATTAAGAACGAAATGATGAAAGTGAGCGGCGTAAAAAATGTTCATCATATTCACATCTGGGCCATGGCCACTACAAAAAATGCTCTCACGGCTCATATTGTTCTTGAAAAAGACCTGCATGAAAACGAAATCGTCACACTAAAAAACAAATTGCGCGACAAACTTTACCACCTCGGGATCCAGCACAGTACCCTGGAAACAGAAATTACAAATTGCTCCGCGGAATCGTGTGGAGACTAAACAATAGAATCACCCGGACTGGTTTTCTTAAAGTTTTTATCTGCTAGCTTCACCGGGTCGGCGCTTTCAAAACGGAATAGTTCTTTGCTTACCACGCGTTTAAGCTCAATATCAATCAGTGTGGTGGAATTTGGTTTTAGCACTGTTTCAAAAATTTCTTTCGATGCCTTAATGCTGCAAGGGAGATATCTTACAAAGCCTTCGTCGGGCCGGGGCCTTAGAATAAAGCCAAGTGAATCCGTTCCAGGCAGTTCCTTTCTAATCTCCTCTCCATCTTTCCTGATTGCGACATTACCGTTCATTACGTCATAATTAAAATAGTAGGTAAGAACAGAGTTATCTGACTGGTTGCACTGGCGATCGGCAAAGAAACCATTTGGCAACATGTCTGGATCGTTTTCGGGGCCAGAGGTGAGTAGCAGGTCAAAGTTCGGAACAGGTAATCCTTCCGAATCCCTCACCCTGAATATTACCATACAAAAGGAATCGTGGATATAAATATTCTTTTTCAAAAGTTTCTTTTCAATCTCTACTTTTTCGTCGCGCAGAACCTCCTCAGTTTCCCGGTCAAAAGCCACACACAGGTTTTTGTAATCTTCCAGGGTGTTCACCGAAATACAATTAAAAATGGCATCCACTGTTTCCTTGCTTTGTTCATCATCTGTCTCAGCTTTTACGCTTTTCATAATTCCCATATCAGCATTAGAATGCGATTTGTGTTTCACAATTCTCATGGCTGTTTTCGGAGCTTCAAAATAGCCCGCAGGTTCTAAATTTGGAGCGGAAACAGTGCCTGACGTGATAATAACATCGGCTTGTCTCAGTTTTACATAACGCGAATTAAGATTTGCCGAAGCGACTCTCACAACCCCATCAGAGCCCAGTTCCCCGGTGTATGAATTGATATGATCATATAATTTGCGATCTATACTTTGCCCGGTGATAACGAATGGGAAGATCTCTTTTTCTGAAATATGTTTTTCGCCGTTAAGGATCCAGTCGAGGTTAAGGTCCCAGGATCCCTGGCTCCCCAGTTCCAGCCAGTTAAGAATTTTCTGGCCTGGCTCTACACCGTCAAACCACGATTTCACCCGGCTCAGGCGGGTTTTCCCGAGTTGGGCCAGGCTCGATCCGTAGTTCGCGGGAGCAAGCATTATTAAGTGACTCATCGGACAGACGGATGCCTTGTCTTTGTAAAAGTTATTCCACCAATTTCTTGCAACAGGGCCGCCGGTCGAATGGGTGATGCACACAAACCTGGTTCCACCGGGAATCTGTTCTTTCACTGCACTTTCAAGAGCCCGCGATACATCATCCAGTCTCACTTCATCGTTGAAACTGATATACCGGCCAAGGAAAATATGTTCAACCCTGGCATTAAAGCCGCGTCCCTGAGATTCATTCAGTAAACGCTGAGGTAAACCGCCATAAGTATCGGTGTTTGTTACACTATATCCATGAATAAAAACCAGGAACAGATCGCGCATATGATTCTATTATGCTCTAAATACTAAAAATTTAACAATAAGGTTGCAAAAAACCAGCATTTCTTTGGTGTATCAGGTTAAAAGTCAAATATTTAAAATATCGTTTAACCGCAACCCCCAGGTCCCTAAAACGTATAAAACCTAGAACCTTATAACATGTCAACTTCAGGCTGCAGATATTTAATATCAAAGACAGGACTTATTTTTCTCCTGCAACTTGTTACCTTTTTTTCAACGTCTCAAACCATTGTTAATGCCTATGCCAAGGTTACTTCCATAACGAGTGGCAGCGTTCTGGCTTTATCCAACGTTAATATCACCAATCATACATTTACCGTGGGCGGTTTGGTTATTGTTATGCAAATGCAGGACGATGTTATAGGAACGAACACCACAAATGTTTCAACGTTTGGGTCGTTAAGTTCAATTGCTAACGCAGGTATTTACCAGGTAAGAACGATTGCCGCGGTGACGCCAACAAGCGGAACACCCACCTCGGTTACATTAACCTCTGCTTTGTCGGGTACATACAACACGGGCACAAACTCATCAGTGCAAATGATTAGTTTCAGAGACCTCGGCGCAAATTATACAACTACCGCAAATCTGGCAGCTGTAGCCTGGGATGGAAATGTAGGCGGGGTATTGGCAATTGCGACAACCGGAACGCTTACCTTAAATCATCGTTTGCTTGCAGAAGCTGTCGGATTCAGAGGTGGCAGTTATTCTAACAATAACGGCGGGGCCATATGCACTTCACCAAGTAACACAATATACATTGCAAACAACGCAAATTTGGGATATAAGGGCGAAAGCATTTATCGTAATACAACAAACACATTTAACAATGCCAGAGGTAGAATGCTAAACGGTGGTGGTGGAGGTAATGATCATAATGCCGGCGGCGGCGGCGGCGGAAACTATACATCGGGAGGCCAGGGGGGCAACGGATATAATAACTGTACAACCTTTCCCGGTGGTGGCTTAGGTGGTCTTTCACTATCGTCGAATATTAGCGCGAGTCGGGTATTTATGGGCGGCGGCGGTGGCGGCGGTCAGCAGAACAACTCTCAAAATTCATCAGGTGGTAACGGTGGAGGTATCATTCTCGTTAAAGCAGGCACTATTGCAACCAGTACAACATGCGGGTCCACAATTAGGATGTCGGCAAACGGAGCTAATGCTATTAACGGAGGTAATGATGGAATGGGCGGCGGTGGCGCCGGAGGTTCTATTGTTATCGATGCTTCCGCATTTTCAATTAATGCAGCCTGCCCTTTAACACTAAGAGCAAACGGTGGAGATGGTGGCGATTGTACTGATGGAGCGGCTCACGCCGGAGGCGGCGGTGGTGGCCAGGGTGTTGTGATTTTTTCATCCGCACAACCAACCACAAATGTCACTACACAAACAAGCAACGGGGCGGCAGGACAAGATAACAGTGGTGGCACAGTGAGCGCGGGTGCAGGCAGCGGTACCAACGGTTCTGGAATTATTGCCTCAAGTTCAGGACCCTTACCAATTGAGCTGATTGAATTCAAAGCAACAGAAAGTTACGACAGGGTCTTAACGCAATGGTCTACCGCCACAGAGCAAAACAACGCAATGTTTGTTGTGGAGAGAAGCACCGATGGAATAGGCTATTCTTACGTAGCCTCTGTGCCGGGAGCAGGCAACAGCCAGAATATTAATAATTACAGTGCTTACGATAACAATCCGGTTGGCGGCATCAGCTATTACAGACTCAAACAAATTGATTTCGATGGTTCCTATGAATACTCACCGGTAGTGGCGGTCGATCGTGGAGAAGAATTGGAGGTAAGCCTTACTCCTAATCCTATAAACGAAGGAGATCAAATAAAATTTACCTTGTCGGAGGCAGCGCAACATCCGGTTACCGTCGAAATAACAAATCTTGCCGCTGCTGTTACCAGTACAGGTACCGTTGGTTCTGATGATCAGATAAACTTTACCGTAAACAATTTTTACCCTACACAGGGTGTTTATATCGTAAGGGTTCAGTGTGGAGGCGCTGTGGCAATTTTGAGATTGCTGGTGCAGTAATCATCCCGCAATCATTTCCGGAAAAAGTTATCGTTGCTACTTTTAACTCAAAATGGCATTTAATAGGGGGATAGTGGCTCTGATCTTACGTTTGGGTATAATAGATAAGAATGGTTTAATTCTTAAAACTTCGCCACACCCAAAACCGCTCTCAGCAATCCAAGGTCATCGAAACTTTGTGGCATCACATATTCTTTAATTTTTAATTTCTCCAATGCCTTGCCTGTGCTTTCGCCCATGGCTACCACTTTCTGGTTGGGATGTAATGTGTTTTTTTCCGCCCAGGCTTCAACATTGCTTGGAGAGGTAAACACTAAAATATCGTAGTCTGCAGGAATTTCTATGCTGTGTTTTAACGTGGCGTAAACCTCGAGGTTAAATACATTTTCTCTTTTCACCATCTGCCACTGGATGCTTTGCATGCTGCCTCGGGCAATTGGGAATAACACTTTTCCATTACCCACCTTGCTGCTGAATTGTTTACCAACGAGTTTAATGTCGGTGCTTGTCCCGATAAAGTCCGCGCGTTTGCCGAAGGCTCTTAGCTCTGCACTTGTCGAAGTGCCGATGCACCCGAACTTCACATTTTCAAGTTTTGGATTCTGGTTAAAGAAATAACGCACGGCATGTTTGCTGCTGAAAAATACCCAGTCGGTTTTTGGAAGTTCTTTGATCCTGATCTGTTTAAATTCAATAAGGCTTTTTCCTTCTACCTCAAAATTCAAACGCTTTAGTGCGCTTGGTAAATAGTCTTCTTCGCGGAAGGTTTTGGTCACAAACACTTTTTTCCCCTTAATAGCATGAATGTGATCCACGATCATATCGCTGAATCCATCTGTATCCAACGTTTCGAAGTATAACTGTTTGGGCTGTTCGTTCCAGTCTTTAGCCACACTCACCCACACCCTGAATTTTAAACGGTCTTCATCATCTTCCTCCGTATCGCAATAAGCGCCCAAAGGCAATTGACATCCACCGTCGAGCATGTTCAGGATCTGCCTCTCAATATTTATTCGGATCAATACATCCAGATCACTGATTTCGTCTATAATGCTCAAAAGCTCGTTATCGTCTTCGCGTGTCTGCCAGGCCAGTACTCCCTGCGCAGGTGCAGGAACAAATTCTTCGGGATTTAAGTTCTCCGAATGCAGATCATCAAGATCCAATTCGAGCCTTTCAACTCCTGCAGTAGCCAATAAGATAGCATCGTAATCTCCTTTTCTCAGTTTTTCTACACGGGTGGGAACATTGCCTCTCAGGTCTTTTATCGTCACATCCGGACGAAATGCCAGCAACTGCGATTTTCTCCTGGCAGATGACGTGCCAACGATGGCCCCTTTTTTTAAACCAAATTTTTGTTTGTCATCTACCGCACTTTTCTGCATGATCAGAATATCAGAAGGATCTTCGCGTTTTGAAACACCGGCAACAAGCAAACCATCAGGGTTCACTGTTGGTAAGTCTTTATGGGAATGCACCGCCAGGTCTATGCTTTTATTCAATAAGGCCTCTTCAAGCTCTTTGGTAAAAAAGCCTTTTCCTTCCAGCTTGTCGAAGCTTGTATTCCATTGCTGCGAGCGGTCTCCTTCGGTTTGAATGATTTTAATTTCAACCTCTTGCCCCTTTTCTTCCAGCAATTCCTTGGTGTAATTTGCCTGCCACAAAGCCAGGTCGCTACCGCGCGTACCGATGATTATTTTTCTACTCACGAGTGTTCTTGTTTAATAGCCGCGGCAAAGTTAAGCTTTTACAAATCAATTTAGTAATTTAGTCTAATCGTGCGGGCTCTGTACCAAATACTTTCCTTTATGCTCTTGTCTGCGATGCCATTTTGCGTCTCTGCACAATTTATATTTTACAGCATTCCGGCAGAAATGAAACTGATTCCCAGGGACGACGATAACATGGGTCGTTTTGTGGTGGCAGGGAAATGTTTTAACCCGGAAAAGAAGTATGTTAGGTTACTGCTTCACAACGCCGAAAACGACACATACATTTATGATAAGACAATCAGGCTGGATGAGGAATCAAAATTTTCGGCAACACTCGAAATCCCGGCAAAGTTTGAAGAATATAAACTGATCATCTATTCTTATGACGAACAGGGAAATCAAAATCTCGTGAAGGAAGTCCCGGGCCTGGTGGCCGGCGATTATTTTTTAATCAGCGGTCAGTCAAACGCTGTTGGATCCAATGGATACAGCGAAGAAGGCCTCCGCTTCGATTCAACCTACGCAAATAAGTATTGCAGAAGTTTAGGAACTTTGTATGAACGGGCAGAGTATATAAACTGGAATCTCTCCATGGACTGCGGTTACTACAAACCTTCCTCCATTTATTTTGAGCACGGTTGCATTGCCTCCTGGCCCTACCGTTTAATGTATGAGCTATGCAAAAAAACCGGGGTGCCTCTGTGTTTCATCAACAGCGGCAAAGGTGGCAGTTCCATCTCCTACCACATGGCTTCCAATACGCCCAGTGATCAAAGCAGGCTGCAGGTGGTAAATGATACAAGCACAGGCCGGGTAATGCGACCTTATGATCGTGCCTATATTAAATTACTCAACAACGATGTGTTGCGGGGCATTAAAGGTATTGTCTGGTACCAGGGAGAAACCGACGGAAACCTGACCTATGAAGATGCCATGGATTACACCACCCGTTTCGGCAAATTAAGGGAATCCTGGAAATCAGACTATCCCAACCTGAAGAAAATATTTGTGTTTCAACTCAACACGGGCTGTTATGGCGATTACGAATACAGGATCAGGGAACAACAGCGACAATGGCCCTTGATTTTTAACGATGTACTGGTTCTTCCAACCTTTGGTTTCGATCAATACGACAAAAGCACGGATGGCTGTCATTACACGCTTAAGGGCGCGAATCGACTCGCCGAAATTTTGTATCCGGTGGTGCTGAACGAAATTTACGGATTTAATTATCCCAGGGATCAGATCATGGGTCCTTCAATTCAGAAAATATCCTATGTCTCTTCTTCGCAATTATGCCTGGAATTTGATATGGACATAGAGGCACAGCTGTCCACCGACTTCAGTTATCCATACACAGGAACAACCTATCTCAAGGATTATTTTTACAAGAAGTCCTTCGAACAGCTTCTCATACAAGACATCCATACACAGGGAAACAAACTCTACCTCACCATGTCTAACATGTTTGAAAAAACCGATCGTTTAACCTATTTGCCGAATATTCTATCCAAATTGCAAACCGGTTATATGGGACCCTGGATCGTTAACAAAAACAATCCCACGCTTGGAGCCCTTTCCTTTTTTGAATTTCCCGTTGGAGGGGGTTATGTGAATGTGTTTCCATCGCCGGCCGACGAGTTTATCGAAATAAGACTGTTCAATAAAACCATTAAAGAAATTCGACTCTACGATCTCAATGGGAACCTGTTTGTTCAAATAGAACCCGATCCCGACAAAACAAAACTAGAGATCGCGGTCAGCCAGCTGGAACCTGGAGTTTACTCGCTGGTATTTGTGTTGCCTGAAAGCACCATTGTAAAAAAGGTGCTGGTGCAGCATTAATCAAACATTCATCCATTTAAAGAAGAGATCACGCCTGCTCTTGGATAGAGGAGCCTGCAGTTCCTCATCAAGTACGATCATATCATCCGTCTTCACAAAACGCTGAACTTTTTTGAGGTTGATAATGTAAGACTGGTGAACCCTCATAAAATGAGAGTTTTCGCTGCAAAGCTGTCCCTCGAACTCTTTCAGGGTCTTTGCAGTAGTTATTTTTTTTCCGTCCACCAAAAATACCGTGGTATAATTCGATTCCGATTCCATACAAATGATTTCGTCCAGATCAACGGCTTCAACCCCCGATCGTGAATTGATCAAAATACGTTGTTTCTGGTTCAGGTCCTGGATCAACTGGCTGTAATTGAATTTTACATCTGTATCGTGTTGTGCATTACGTTTCAGGATGCGCGCTACCGCTGCCTTCAGATCAACATAATCAATGGGTTTTAACAGGTAATCTATCGCATTGTTCTTAATAGCCTTTAAAGCATATTCCTGGTGTGCAGTTGTGAATATCAGGTTAAAGTTTTTCCATTGCAATTTTTCCAGCAATTCAAAACCATCCATCTCAGGCATATTAATATCCAGGAAAACAATTTCTGGCCTGTAGCTTTCTATAAGATCCATCCCCTTTAAAGGCTCCGACGAATCGGCAACCACTTTCACCTCTGGAACATAACGTTCCAGCAACAGTTTAAGAGTGTTTATTCCTCTCTGTTCATCGTCTATAATAATTGCTCTCAACATAACATCATGCTTTAAGAATTGGTAACAATATTTTCATTTTGGTTCCGCTTTGCCCCGTTTTGTATTCAATGCTCATTTCGCAATGCAAACCATGGATCCTGTTCAAAGTCTGGAGTCTTTGTTCAATAAAGCTGGTAGCAAGCGACGCTTTATCAAAAATGGCCGAGTTTTTTTTGTTTTCTTTTCCAATGCCATTGTCTTCTATAACACACAGAATGTATTTGTCCTCAACCAGCGAAAAATAAATGGTCAGAAGTTTTTCTCCTTGTTTTTTCAGAAGCCCGTGCCAGATCGCATTTTCTACAAAGGGCTGAAGCATCATCACAGGAATCCGGGTTGTCATAGTATTAATCGCGGGATCTACTTCTATGTTGAAGGCGATGTTTTCCTCAAAACGTAGATTCTCAATTTCCATGTAACGCTTCAGTAATTCTATTTCCATTTCCAGGCTTATCAGGTCCGACATATTACTCTCCAGTAACTTCCGGATCATTTTACTGAATTTTACCAGGTAATCATTTGCTTTCTCAATTTCCTGGCTCAGGATTAAATTCTGTAAGGCGTTTAACGAATTAAACACAAAGTGTGGGTTCATCAGGGCGCGGTTCACCCTCAGCTCTGTCTGCAGGATCACGTTATTAAGTTCGTGTTTTTGTTTCTCGCGTTTTAAAACCTGTTTTACCCGGTACCGTATTAAAAAATAAATCAACACCAAAACAACAAGTATAGCCAGGGCAATAAGAATACGCTGAACCAGGATTGTGGTTTTATTGGGATTTGGCGCGTGGAAGAGATTTATAATTTCCTCCTCGCTGAGTACATGATCATAAAACTCAATATCGTCTACGCTCCCGTTCCACCACCGTAAATTTTTTGCGCTGCCATTAAAGCCAACCAATACAGACTCTCCTTCCAGGAAAACTGTTTTAAATTTTTTCGGACTGCTCTGTTGCAAACGGCCGTCTATGTAAAGGGCCACATGGCTCGAATCGTAGCTTACCACCAGGTGTTTCCAAACCTCACGTTCAAAGCGCTCCTTGCTATACACACCTATTTCGCGGGTAGAATCCCTGCAGCAGGCGGCCAGCATTTTTCCCGATTCCAGCATATAATAAAGTACATAAGCCTCGTTAAAATCCTCGCGATCGGCACAACGGGTAATAAGAATTGGATTGTAAGGAACACCTTTACCGGCCCGGATCGGGTGTTCCATCTTTACCCAAAGGGAAATGCTTCCCTCGCTCGGTTTAAGCTCCTTGTAAGTTCCCAGGTTGAGGTGCGAGTCGCCAGTACCACTCAGAAAGATCGCATGGTCTTTATTGCCGAAACGGTCCGTGGTAAAAGATGCGCCGCTAATGCCGGCTCTGTGCCCAGTAACGGCATCCACTGGGCTGCCCTTATTAAAATAAAAAGCAGCGCTTGGACCTCTTTGGCTCTGCGCCGCCAAGAAGCTGCTCATACACAAAGCTATGTGGACTGCTATAAGTCTGAATAACACGCTACCAGAGACTTTATCAGAACAAAAATCACCAATTTATACCAAACTTAGAATTTGCACGTCTAAAAGCTATTTTATATAGACAAACCGCATTTTTCATGCGATTAAAATTCATCAAATGCCCAATTCCATACTTTTCAAAACTCTCAATAAACCCTACCACTTATAAAACGGATGTGATAAACCACACAACTGCGGATTTTCCACCACACAAACATTCTACATTTGGGTAAAGAATAACACTATAGTTAACTGCCAACTGATACATTCTACCCAAAAAAAAGGAAAAAACCTCTCTGGCCCGCCAGATGAGGTTTTTTCTGTTTATAGACCGTTTTCACATGACTTTTTCACTAACGGTTATTAACCTTAGGCTAAGATGAGGGGATCCCCTCAAAAATCGTTTTAGATACTTGTTCGTCGGAGCATTTTATGTTTTGATGGAGTTGGGAAATAGCCTTGTCTTATTTTTTATTTCCAAGCATTAAAGGCTCGCATAGCAACACCAGAATGCACTATTTTAGACACTGATTGCATTACCGAGCCCTGATACCCATACTGCTAGGTTTTTTTATGTTTGAAAGCGTACTTGCGCAAGACATTGAACAATCTGTGTCTGAAGCAAAAAACCTCTTTAAACAGGAACCCATTTCTTGTACCGGAAGTATAGGTGCTAATGCTGTGTTTTATAAACCTTATGGCATCCAGGCGAGAAGAGATCCCTTTTATTGGGTTCTGAACGCTAATCTTAATATCAGCTTGTTTAACAAAATAAACGTTCCTTTTACAGCGGTTATTACCCAACAAGACAAGAATTATTCTAACGGTTTGGACAAGTTTAGCCAACCTTTTAACCAGTTCGGAATTTCACCTAGATATCGTTGGCTCACTATCCACGCTGGCTTCCGGTCATTGGAATTTTCTGAATACACTTTATCAGGTGCAATTTTTCTTGGAGGAGGTGTTGAGGTAAAGCCAGAAAAATCTTTAATCAGTGGGACGGCTTTGTACGGACGATTTGTAAAGGCAGTGCCTAAAGGAGGCGTGGATGGTGTTACGGTTAGTCTCCCAGCGTATGAAAGATGGGGAGCCGGGACAAAATTAAAAGTGGGCACAGAGCAGAATTATGGCGAGTTCATATTCTTAAAAATGAAGGATCGGGTGAGCTCAATTGCATTTGACACAGCATTAACTATAACCCCTCAGGAAAACCAAATTATCGCGATTGTTACAAGGCAAAGAGTGAACTCATGGCTCGGGGTGAATGGTGATTTTTCCTACAGCATGTTTACAAAAAATTTGTACGATGATGTTACTAAAATAGAAAGATTCACTTACGTTAACCAGATTTACTCTCCAAGACCGTCATCACAATTCAATAAAGCTATGAATTTCGGTATTGATTTTAACCCAGGTAAAGCGCGTTTCGGAGTAAAGTATAAACGTATTGATCCGGACTATAGATCGCTGGGTGCCATTTTTCTTGCAAACGATGTAGAAGAACTTTCGGCAAACAGCAATTTTGCAGTGTTAAAAAATAGAATAAGTGTTGGTGTTGCAGCCGGCCTGCAAAGAAACAATCTTGACCGGATTCAGGTAGTAACTTCTCAAAGATTTATTGGAGCTTTAAATTTGTCCTATAACATTACTGAGAGTTTCAATCTTTCTGCCAACTATTCGAATTTCAGTTCTAATACATTGCCGGTGCGCGATGTTTTCACTGATTCAATAAAATTTGTTCAGTTAACACAGAATGGATCACTTTCCGGAATGTATGCATTCGGTAAGGGAAAAGTAAAATACAGTCTTTCAAATAGCCTGGCCTATCAGGAATCGGGGGGTAATAAACAGGCTCTTTCAACATTTTTAAATGAGACCTGTTCGTTCAACACAAATTTTAGCGAACTAGGATTGGGAATTAATATTTCTGCAATATATAACAAATCAACTGCTGGGAATATTGGATCGACGGAAGGGTATGGACCAAACATAGGATTGCAAAAAGGTTTGTATAAGAATAAGATAAGATTGGTCGTTTCTTCAGGTTTTCAAAAAGCGTTATTTAACAAGGAAGCTCTGAGTCGGAATATAAGTTTAAGTTTCGGCTTTGCTTTCACAATTGATAAGCATCAGTCTTTTAAAGCCGATTGCTCTTATCTAAGCAAAACCGCACTAAAGGAGGGAACCCAGGAGTTCAAGGAAGTAAGAGGTGGATTGGGTTACGTATATAATTTCGGAATTAAAAGTAAAAAAATTCGGACTTCGAAAGTGTAATGTTTAGGTATTTAAAATATTTATTAATTTTTTTTGTTATTGGCCTGGAAGCGCAAGATAATCTCTTGTGCAGAGTAAGTCCCGACGGAAATGTTGTACAGGTGAAGTGGTACTGTGCAGAATTGCTTTCGAAGGAAGGAGTTAATATTTACAGAAGGGAGATCGGGGAAATAACCTGGCAGAAGCTAAATCAAGCTCCGGTAAAACACGGCTCTTACTCAGTTTCACAGGAAGCTAAATTAATCGACAAAGAACTTAGTAGCTATATTACGATTGCTGCTGATCCAAAAAATCTTAAGGACCTCGCGTTCCTGGCCTGTATTATCAAATCGTTTAAGAGCGATGAATTCAGTAAGTTTCTTGGGATTCGTTTTGACGATGTGAATTTCATAAAGGGAAAGGAATATGAATACAAACTCACTAGAATTAAACAAGGTATTGAAGCAGATGTGGCGATTAGTTCAAAAATAGTAGCATCTGGATATAAGCCCATTGAACCTCAGAAAGAAATTTCTTTTACGACTGGAAAGAAAAAGGTTTCGTTTTTATGGAAGCCGGAGAGCAGCCGTTATTTTGGAACAGATATATACCGGAGGATTGGAGACACCGGTACTTTTGTTAAGATAACGAAAGACCCTATAATATTGTCGAAAACTAAAACTAAAGATGGTAAAGAGGAATACGGTAAGGAATTTTTTGTGGACTCAAAACTCAGAGGGGGTGTTAAGTATTATTATCAGTTTTTAGCAATAGATTTTTTTGGAGATGTTTCAGAGAAATCAGAAACCATCGAGGTCTATATAAAAGATCTGGAAGCGCCGATCGCGCCTGACTCCGTCTATAAAACGCAACAAGGAAGAAGGGTAAGTTTAAGATGGAAGAAAAAGAACATTGAAGATGATTTGGCGGGCTTTAATGTCTACAGAACAACGAAAAATGACACTGACTATGTTCGCATTAATAAGGAACTTGTGAGTGTGGGAGACTCTGTCTTTATAGACAGTGTGCCTCATTTCGGCTCGTACATGTATGCCATCTCAGCAGTAGATTATGATAAAAACGAATCCAGATCAAATCCATTTTTCCTCGAAATTTATGACGATGAACCTCCGGTTAAACCAAAGAACCTAACGATTAGCGCAGATACAGGGGTCCTTCGCTTAAGTTGGGAAAAAAATCCGGAGGATGATTTAGAAGGATACCTGATATACAGGACTATAAACGAAAACTCGGCAGATAATTACGTAAAAATAACTCCCGTTCCTGTTACGACGAATAGTTACGAAGAGCGTCTGCCGAGCAATACAAAAAATAAATTTCTTTACAAGATCGTAGCCGTCGATCAGAGTCTAAATAAAAGTCCGTATTCAGATTTTGCAGCGGCCTCTATGCCTGATGTAAAAGCTCCTAACGCCCCTTTTTTAAAAACCCTCGCTGCAAACGAAAAAGAACAAATCCAGGTAGAGTGGTTGCTGAATGCTGAGCCTGATCTGGCCGGATATAATGTTTTCCGTAGGAATATGACTGACAGCGTCGAGAATTTTGAAAAAGTGAATACGAGGTTGATTCCATTTGATTCGTATCGTTATATAGATCGTACAGCAAATCTGGAAACTGTGTATGAGTATTATCTAGTGGCGCTTGACAGTACTGGTAATATTTCAAAGTCTTCCAATAAACAGAAAATAAAAATCAGGAAGCGGCAGGACGATCTTGTGGAAATAAAACGGTTCGAAGCAAAGTATGACAAACGTAACCAGCAAATAAGTTTGAAATGGATGTTGGATGAAGAAAGCGAACTTAAAGGCATAATCTTGTACAAAAGAAATTCAAATGACAATTATTTTTTTCCATTAACGGGTGTTCTACAGGACAATGTTTACAAGGACAAGGATGTGAGTTCTGGCAATAATTACATATATCAGTTAAGAGTTTATAATAAAAGGGGTGATGTTTTTAAGTCCGATCAATTGGAAATAAGAACAGGTAAACCGCAAACTAAATAGAATCCAGAAAATAAAATATGATTATGAAAAGATTGGTTAAGAAAGGGATAACGCTGTTACTGTTCCTGCTTGCATTATCAGAGCAATATGAATGCCAGGTTGGGGTAAACATTTTAACACCGCATAATTCGGCGGCCTTACAGGTTGAGTCACCAGCGGGAACTGTTAAAGGGTTACTCACGCCCAGTATGACAACTACACAAAGAATGTCTATGTCAACCGGCACCAATAGTCCTTCCGATGGACTGGTTGTTTATGATAAGGATCACAGAATGCATTATTATTATCAAGGATCTATTAATCGTTGGGTTTCGATGAGTCCTTTGACGTTATCCACTCCTACTACCGGATCAACAAATTACCCTTCAGGTGTAATTACAACGCCGTCGTCATCTGCTACATTTTCTCTTGGAATTAACAAACAGAATCCAATTCAGGCACTTGATGTTGTTGGGAACGCAACAGTGTCTGGAAATTTACAAACCGGTGGAGACATTACTTCCAGCGGTACAATTTCAACTGGTACACTTAACGTTGGAGGATTTTCGTCGAATGCTCTTGTTCCGACAGGAGCAATTATTATGTGGAGTGGTACGCTGATACCAGTAGGTTGGGCAATTTGTGATGGGGGAACTTATAATGGCTTAACTACCCCTGACTTGAGAGGAAGATTTATCGTTGGTATGAACAACACGCCAGGTAGTCAGTATATTCCAACAGGACAATATATAGCCGTTAGTTCAGGAAGCGTTACTCCTGTAAATGCACCAGCTGATGGAACGACTATAAATTACGGAGCTATTGGTAATACCGGAGGTGAAAATGGGCATACACTTTCTCTCGCAGAAATGCCGAATCATACGCATAATGTAAGTGCATCCTTAGCGAACAGCAATGTCTTCGGGTTCAATTTATGGGGAAACGTGTGGATTGGAAATGGCACTTCTTACAGTGGCGATCCACAGACTGTATCAGTGAGCGTATCCGAAACAGCAAAAGGAGGCGATCAGATTCATGAAAACAGGCCGCCATACTATGTATTGGCATATATAATTAAACTTCCATAAGATTGAGAAAGTATCTTAACATATTATTTTCTTTACTAAGTACTTTTTGTTTTGCGCAAACAGGACTATTTGTCAATGGTGCAGATGCAAGTTTACGCGTTGATTCGAATAGCTATTTAAGCGTAGACGGTGATTTTCGTAATTTAAATTGCGACGCGGTGAAACAAGTAAGATTTAATGGACCGTTGTACCTCTCTGGCAACCTTGTAAATGATGACACCTTGAAGTTTAGCGCAACAGCCGGTCCTGGTAATGCAAAAAAAGCCAGAATTATTTTTCGAACAACTCTTACATATTCGGCAGGAACGAGTTGTACAATAAGCGGAAATGCCATTCCTAAGTTCTGGGAGGTGGAAGTTGACAAAGGAAATAATAATTCTGTTACGCTTCAGACTAATGTACGTTGTCAGGATACTCTGACGTTTAAAACCGGAAACATTTTTATGAACGGGTTCAAATGGAATATCATTGATCCGGTTGGCGCGCCTTCTGTCATGAATCATCCTTATATAAAGAATGAAAGGTACGGGTCTGAGTTTATGGCGAGTTCATTGCAGGATACCGGTCTGGTGATTTATAAAACTATCTATAACTATTCTGTTGACATTAATCCTGCGAATATCGGAATTCAAATTTTTGGCTTACTTAATATAGGGTCGGACCTGAATATCTTCCGGGGCTTTAAACCTCAGGTAAATGCGGCAAAAGGAAGTGTACTCAGATATTTTGACATTTACTCTCCGGGTCAATCACTCGCAAACAACTCGATCAAGGTTAACTACTCCTACGCTGATTTTTCTTATTTCACAACCGGATATTACAATCTGTCAGCAATGAGACTTTTTGTTTCACCCAATTCAGATATGAACTGGTCTGTACTTCCATCTACCGTTGTGAATACAATTGTAAGTTTAAGCGGACCGGTTAATAACGGGGTGATGACTGCAACTCTCACCGACATGAATCATACAAACGTTGCGATTGACCAGAAGGCTTTTCGCATTACTATTGCTGACCCGAATTGTACGAATCCGCCAATTTCAGCACTAATTCCTGATACGATGCATTTGTGTACTGGAAGCGTGGCGATTCTCGATGCAGGCAACAATTCTCAGATTCCAAACTCACCATTAAAATGGGAATGGAGCACCGTGCCACCATCTTATACTCAAACTATAAGCACAATTCCTGGTGCAACGCATAAGAAGTTTGTCGTTTCTCTTAAAGACGTTCGTGGCTGTGTTACGAAAGACAGTATTGTTATAGCGCCTCAGGCACCTTATCCTCAGATTACTTATTTTAATCATCTTAATTCCTGTTTTGGAGATTCTGTAATTATTAAAGACACAGTTACTATCAGCTCGGGATCATTTAATAACCAGTGGACATTTAGCGACGCCACGTCGTTGAATTCGAATGCACAACACTTCAAACGAAAGTTTGCTTCACCTGGAGAATACAGCATGCAACTTGTTTCAACGTCAAATTATGGCTGCTCGGTTACTGTAACCTCTACAAACATTACTGTATATCCACTACCAATCGCTGCGTTTGTGAACTCGTTTAATTGTTCGAACGGTGTATTTTCATTTAGCAGCACTTCCGTAAGCAATCACACCGCGATGGCGATTACAAGCTTGCTTTGGAATTTAGGGCAAGGGACTGCCAACACAAGTACCTTGTTAAATCCTTCTCAAAGCTATAGCGCCAGTGGAACATACACAGTCAAACTTAAAATTTCTACAAATTTTGGCTGTAAAGATTCGGTGGAGAGTATAGTTACTTTGCATCCGGATAACAGTCCTTTGTTTTCAAAAAACAATTCTTGTCTCGGAGATACTGTTTATCTAACAAACTCATCAGCATGCAATACAGGTAGTTGTAATTATCAGTGGGATTTTGGTGACGGGTCATTTTCCTCTTCTCTGTCGCCAAAGAAAAAATATAGCGCGCCTGGGCTATACAGCGTAAAATTAAAAATAAACGCTCCTGTAGGCTGCCCTGATTCGATGAGTATATCCGTGTTTGTTAATCCAAAACCTTCTGCTCAGTTTAATAGTTCAGTTCAGGATGTCTGCATAAATACTCCCGTTTACTTCAGCAATGGTTCAAGCATTTCCTCTGGCAGCATCAGCTCATACAATTGGAATTTCGGTAATGGGAATACTGCAACAAGTATTAATTCGACGGAGACCTATTCTAATTCTGGAGTTTATGGCGTTTCCCTCACGGCTGTTTCTGATTCCGGATGTGTGTCTGTGATAGATTTACCTGTGACAGTGCATTCTCAACCTACAGCACAGTACACTGTCAGTAACAATTGCCTGGGGGATCAAAGCCAGTTTATTTCCAGTTCCAGCGGTTCGGGATTGAGTTACGTTTGGTATTATGGTAATTCTACTGTCAGCAATACTCTAAACTCGCAGTTTCATAACTATATGTATCCGGTGGCAGGTGTTTATACATCCAGTTTGATAATATCTGATGTTTGGTCTTGTAGTGATACAAGTTCCATTACCCATACTGTTTTTACTAGCCCGGTAGTTTCACTTGGTAACCAGATCTCAACATGCGGTTCATCTTATACATTTGATGCAGGCAATCCAGGATCTTCTTTTTTATGGCAACCTGGAAACCAAACCACCCAAACAATCATTGCGCAGAACACCGGGCAATATCAGGTAGCTATTACAAACACCAATGGTTGTATTGGAAGCGGAACGGTTCAGTTAACATTAAACGCACCGGTTGTTCCTTATCTGGGGAATGATAGTACGGTTTGCGGTTCTATTGTATTAGATGCCGGATATCCTGGTAGTACTTATACGTGGGGCTCGTCTCAAACAACACAGACAATTCTTGCAACCAATTCAGGGGTATATTCTGTGACGGTTACAGATCAGAATGCTTGTGTCGGAACTGCCATCATTCAACTAACAGTAAATTCAGCTGCTACCGTTGACCTCGGTAATGACCTTTTAATTTGTAAACCAAAACATGGATTGGTAATTACACCTACAACCAATGCCAGCAGTTACCAGTGGAACACAGGGTCAACAGCCTCAAATATTTTAGTTACAAATAATGGATCATATTGGCTTGAAGTAACTGCATCAAACGGATGTAAGAAAAAAGACACTGTGACAGTTTTATTTTTGACAACTCCTCAGCCAGATTTAGGACCTGATAAATCTTTGTGTGGCTCCGCCATTTTGGACGCCCAAAATTCAGGCGCAACATACCTGTGGAGTACGAATGAGGTTAGCCAGACAATTAGCGCGAACCTCACCGGAAATTATTGGGTTAGCGTGACAAATACAGTGAGTGGTTGTTCGCAAAACGATACGATATTTCTTACTATTTTTCCATTGGTTAACGTGTTTCTGGGAAATGATACGAGCTTTTGCGACAACACTGGTTTTTTACTTAATGCTGGCAATCCAGGGGCTACGTATAGCTGGGCAAATGGACAAAATACCCAATTTATTCCTGTAACCAGTTCGGGATTATATGGGGTTTCTGTTACAAACAATGGAGGATGTTCAGCATCAGATTATATACAGATTACTTTGCTGGAAGCGCCTACCGTTGAACTAGGAAGCAGTACGCGTTATTTATGCGGTAACAATTTTGTGGAGCTCGACGCCGGCCAATCAGGGGATATTTTGTGGAGTAATGAAACAGGAACACTCTCAACTGAACAAACGTTGCAAATACAAACACCCGGCGAGTATAAAGTTCGTGTGTCAACCGGCGGGTGTGCCGCCTATGATTCAGTAATGGTGTCTACTACAAATAATACCATTCAAGCACAATTTTTAGCCTCAACAATAGATACGGTAAACCGGCCTGTGCAATTTGTGAACTTGAGCACCCCGGCACCTATTGGTCAACTCTGGCAATTCGGAGACGGATTGACAAGTAGTGATTTAAATCCAATTCATACGTTTGTTCTCCCAGTAGATTACAGTGTGACTTTAGAAGTGACAAACGGATTTTGTAGCGATAGGATAACCAAAGCCCTTAGTGTTTTATTCCGACAGGGCGCAGTGTCAATCCATCAGCCGATAACAAAACTTGAACTTTTGCAATTTAACGTGTTTCCGAATCCTGGGTCAGAGATAGTGAATGTATTTTACGAGTTGAATGATGAAGCGCCAGTTCTTATTACACTTACCGACATTTCGGGTCGACTTATTTATGCGGAAACCTTTGAGAGAAATAAAATTTATTCTCAACAGATTAACATTCGAAATATTTCCTGTGGTGTTTACATGATAAGTGCAGAAACTAATAGCGCAAAAGGAAATGTAAAACAGATAAGAAAATTTATTAAAACAGATTAGAATGAATAGAAATTACAAGAAATATCTGTTAATGATTTTGGCGTGGGCGATCAAAATAGCCGCGCAACAAAACATTCTCCTGAATCAGTCGGCATATAATCCTTATATATTAAATCCGGCGGCCATCGGATTGAACAATGAAATAACAGCCAATTGTCACTATAAAAAGAATTGGTTTGGTATGAGCGAAAGTCCTGAGTTAGTTCAATTGACTGTAGACGGGCCATTTTCGAAGAATAAATACGGGGCAGGATTAAATGTTATTAATGAAAGAGCCGGGATATTTTCCAAAACGTATTTGTCCGGCTCATTACGTTTCAGGGCTAAACTAAACCTAAAGCATCATTTACTTTTTGGCCTTTCCGCTGGTTTTCAGCGACAACTGAGTGATTTTTCGAAGATTAAAGCCGACGCTCCAGAAGAGTTTCAGCAGTGGCCACAGCAGCAGGCTGTAACTATTCCTGATGCTGCATTTGGAATCACCTACAGTTGTAAAAAATGGCTTTTAGGGTTCTCTGTAACGCAACTTCTTCAACAAAACTATTTGTACAGGGAACCGGTATACAATAAGGAATTGCAATACAA